>NZ_JAIEME010000021.1 GCF_019752415.1 Nitrosomonas sp. | reverse complement strand
GCAGCGACGATGATTTGACGCAGGAACCGGAAATGATCAAGGCGTTTCGTGATACCTGGGAGCTGGGCATTCACTCGTATCTGAACTATCTGCGCGACCGGTTATTGCTGGCGAAGGAACTACTGCACGAATCGGGCAGCGTGTTTGTGCAGATTTCGGATGAGAATTTGCACCATGTGCGGGAGATTTGCGACGAGATTTTAGGGGTTGAAAATTTTGTTTCACAAATTTCTTTTTCAAAAGCCGCAGGCGGTTTGCAGGCTGCTAACCGTATAGGAGCAGTGCTTGATTATATTGTGTGGTATGCGAAAGACGCGACCAAATCCAAGTTTCGCAGGCTGTACTTCAAGAAGGGCGAACCAGTCGATGAGGGATATACCACAGTTGCATTACCCGGAGGCTATTTTCAGACAATGAAGGAAATGGGGCTTGCCGATAAAGGCAATATTCCACCGCAAGCCACTCTCGCTATGTCTGTTCTAATGACTAAACCAGGACCAGGAGCGAAATTCCAGGTTGAGTATTGTGGGAAAATCTTTGACTCAGGAAATCGATGGTGGGGCACAACACCAGAGGGTCTGGAACGTGTTAAGAAATCACTTCGAGCAATACCTACACCTTCATCAATTAGATTAGCGGTCAGATTCGACGATTTTCCCTACGGAGGATACCAAAATTTATGGTCGGGGTTTGGTGGGGCAGCTAACCCGGTCTACGTTGTTCAAACCAATGCCGATGTTCTTCAGCGTTGTCTTCTCATGACTACTGATCCAGGAGATTTGGTACTCGATCCAACCTGCGGTTCCGGCACCACCGCTTTCGTTGCCGAGAAATGGGGTCGCCGCTGGATTACAGCCGACACGTCACGCGTGGCCGTGACGCTCGCGAAGCAACGGCTGATGACCGCAAGCTATGATTATTTTGAACTCAAATATCCGCACGAAGGCTTGAGGAGTGGTTTCATTTATAAAACTGTGCCGCATGTGACGCTCAAGTTCATTGCCAACAATCCGGAGATCGACGAGATTTATGCACGGATGCATCCGGCGGTTGAGACTGCATTGGCGGCATTGAATGCCATTCTTCCGGATTCGGCGTCATTCCCGCGCAGGCGGGAATCCAAGGTTTTTGTTGCATCACTGGATTCCCGCCTGCGCGGGAATGACGATTCAGCAGGTCAAAGCGGGAATGATGATGGCTTGAAAGAATGGCAAGTGCCCTTCGATTTCCCGGTTGATTGGCCAGAAGCCGCAAAAAAACCATTCGACGCCTTCCATGCCGCGCGTCAGACGATGCAGAAGCAAATGGACGCATCGATTGCAGCGCATGCGGGGCAGGAAATTTTGTATGACCAGCCAGCGGTGTCCAAAAGCAAATTGCGCATCACCGGCCCGTTTACCGTCGAAGCGGTGCCGTTTGCCACAGTGCTGGGGCTGGATGAAGCCGAGCAACCCAAGGAAGCGGATATTGCCGTGGCGCGATCGGGTGCGACCTGGCGGCAAAGCCAATGGCGCGACGAATTGCTGAAAGCGGGCATACGCGGCAAAGGCGGGCAGAAAATCCAATTGCTGGATCTGGTGCCATTACCTGGCGCGAAATATATTCACGCCATCGGCACGGTGGCCGACACCGGCGACAAGGTGGCGGTGAGTTTCGGGCCGGAACATGCGGCTCTGGAGCAACGGCAGGTGGAGATCGCCATGCGCGAGGCGGGCGAATTGTTCCCGTTACCGAAGATGCTGGTGTTCTGTGCGTTTACTTTCGATCCGGAAGCCGCCAAGGATATCGATACGATCAAAGGGATTACCGCGCTGAGAGTGCAGATGAATACCGATTTGCTGACCGAAGACCTGAAGAAAGGGCGCGCCAGCAACGAATCGTTCTGGCTGATGGGGCAGCCGGATGTGGTCGTCAAGCAGATCAAAGCCGGGTGCTATCAGGTGGAAGTGCGCGGCTTTGATTATTTTGATACCAAAACCGGCGAACTCAAGTCCGGCGGCAAAAAAAATATCGCGATGTGGGCGCTGGATACCGATTACGACAACCGCTCGTTGTTTCCGCGCCAGGTATTTTTCCCGATGGCCGGAAGTGGCGATGGCTGGAACAAGCTGCGCAAGGATATTCGCGCCGAACTCAACGAAGAGTTGCTGGAACAATTCCACGGTACGGTGTCGTTGCCGTTTGAGGCTGGGGAGAACGAATGCATTGCGGTGAAAATCGTCGATGACCGCGGTATTGAGTCGCTCAAAGTGATTAACCTGGATCGGATATCCGTTTGATGCTTGATAAAACGCCATCCTCGCTGATTATCAATTCGCCGTACGAGAAACCTGCCCGTTATTGGGATCAGGACGAGAACGGCAAGTTATTAACGGTCACACAAGGCCGGCGGCCTGCCGCGTATGAGTTGTATGACACACGCACCAATACGCGGCGTGTCGAAAAGCTGGATCTGGTCAACGCCATTCGCGAACGCGTGGATGCATGGCGTGATGCGGGTTGGCCCGGCGTGACCAGTGTTACCCGGCAATTATTGGGACATTGGCGTGAGCGCGGAGAATGGGATGGCGAGGGAAAATGCTGGATTGGCGGGCCACGGCAATATCCTTTTTACTTTTGTCAGTTGGAGGCGATCGAATCGCTGATTTGGTGGCTGGAAGCGCCGCAAGATCATAAACAAGGCATTTTCTTACAGGGCGACGGCGGGCCGTGGGAACGCATTTGTAACAAAATGGCCACGGGGTCGGGCAAGACGCCGCTGATGGCGTTGATCATCACCTGGCAAACTTTGAATGCACTGCATTACCCCAAAGATACGCGTTTTTCCAGGGCGGTGTTCATCGTGGCGCCGGGACTGACGGTAAAAAGCCGCTTGCAGGTGTTGTACCCCGGTGATGAAAAGAATGTCTATGATGAGTTCCGCCTATGTCCGAACGAGGCGATGCGGCAAAAGCTCAATCAAGTCGAATTATTGATTGAGAACTGGCATACCTTGATGCCGTTGAAAGAGCAGGACCGATCCGTGGTCAAGAAAGGCAAGGAAAGCGATGAAGCTTTTGCCCGTCGTGTATTGGTTAAGCTGGCGGCGTGCAAGGATCTGGTGGTGATCAATGATGAAGCGCATCATGCCTACCGCCAGCGCGCGGAAATGAAAGTCAGCAAGAAAGAGGCGGAAGAACTGGGTATCGATCTGGATGAAGCGACGCGTTGGATTGAGGGATTGGATCGCATTCATAAAACCCGGCGCATCCGCCGCTGTTTTGATTTATCGGCGACGCCATTTGCGCCGACGGGTAAGACGAATACCGAAGCGGGTTTGTTTGCATGGGTGATTTCCGATTTTGGCTTGAATGATGCGATTGAAGCAGGGTTGGTCAAAACGCCGCGCATAGTCGTGCGTGATGACGCGATGTCCAACGCGAAAAGTTATCGCAGCAAGCTCTATCATTTATACCGCGAAGAAGAAGTCAGAGAGGATTTAAACCGTAAAGCGAATGCCACCGACCCGTTGCCGGATTTGGTGCAAAAGGCCTATGCCATCCTGGCGTATGATTGGCAACTGACGGCGCAGGAATGGAGCAAGAGCGGGCACGAAATTCCGCCGGTTTTATTAACGGTCTGCAACCGGACTGAGACGGCAGCGCGTATTGAGAAATTTTTTAACAGCGGCGATTGCCAGATTAAAGGCACTCAGGTACCGGATCAAACGTTGCGGGTGGATTCCAAGGTGCTGGAGAAAGCGGAACGCGGGGAGTCTGTCACTAAAGACAAAGACTACGATCAGCGCTTGACGGAGATTATCGAAGCAGCCGGTTTGCCCTCGGATAAAACGGAAAATTTGCTGGCACTGAAGCAACAGGAACAGCTACGCGCTTTGGTGGACACGGTCGGCAAGCGCGGCCAACCCGGTCAGAAACTGCACAATGTGATTTCGGTCGCCATGCTGTCAGAGGGATGGGATGCCGCGAATGTAACGCATATTATGGGGCTGCGTGCATTCACCAGTCAGTTGCTGTGTGAGCAGGTGATCGGGCGGGGTTTGCGGCGTGTGGCACATGATATGGATGAGCAGGGCTTGTTTTTGCCGGAATACGTCAATATTTTTGGCGTGCCGCTGTCGATCTTTCAGGATGTGGGGGAAGAAGGAGAAGCACCGCCGCCACCTAAACCGAGTGTGCGCATACAGGTCGAGCCAAGCCGTAATCACCTTGAGATTCGATGGCCTAATATTCAGCGCGTTGATACCGTGCTGAAGCAGGAATTGGTTATGGATTGGGAGAATGTGCTGCCATTGACACTCGATCCAATGAATACGCCACTCAATGCGGAAGTGGCGCCATCGCTCACCGGGTTTGCGAATCTATCGATGGCATCAGAAATTGATCTGGAAAAAGCCGTGGATGATTTTAGGCTGCAAAATCTTATTTTCCGTGCTGCCAGGAAGCTGTATTTACAAAGTGCGGATAGCTTCGGTGGCGATAAGCAATTCCTCGCGGTGCAATTGATTCGTATCGTCGAAGCGTTTCTCGACAGTGACAAACTGGATATTCCCAGCCTTTGGCATCGAGATCCGATACGCAAGCAGATGTTGTTTGCGCTGAATATGGATACGGTGGTCGCGCATGTGAGCCGGTTTGTCAGCGCGCAAAATACCGAGAAACTTGAGGCGATATTTGATGAATTGAATCCCATCGGCTCCACAGCGCGGATGCGTTCCTGGTTGACCACACGGCCTTGTCTCGCCACTGAGAAGTCACAGATTAGCCATGTGGTTTATGACAGCGCATGGGAGAAAGCCGTGGCGGATCTTTGTGAGAAAGTACCGCAGGTGGTTGCATGGGTGAAGAATGATCACCTGGATTTCATAGTGCGCTATCTGTGGCGTGGCTCTTCGCGTAATTTTGTGCCGGATTATTTAATTCGCCTGAATAACGGTAAAACGCTGGTTCTTGAAGTGAAAGGTGTCGATAGCGAACAAAACCGGGCGAAACGCGCTGCGATGGAAACTTGGATTAAAGCCGTCAATGAACAAGGCGGTTTTGGGCATTGGTGCTTTGATGTGGTGTTTGAACCTGCAAGAACCCGGGATGTATTGGTGAGGCATGCGGGGATCGAATCAGCTATTTAAAGCGGTTTGATACATACTAGTCAATTTATCATTTTAGATTATCTAATCAACCTACTAGGTTCATCTTTAACTGGAAAATTGTGATGGACATACTGCTATTATAAATAAATACTTGAACTTTCTCAGGAAACGTGTATCTTACCTATGTCTTTTGGATTCAAGTTATTAAATTGTGATGCTTTTGGTTGACCATTTTTCCTTGATATTCGATGGCTACTATGGATTACCATAGACGTAAATTTTTAATTATTAAGGAAATAACATGGCAACAGGTATTGTAAAATGGTTTAATGACGCTAAAGGTTTTGGTTTTATTACTCCGGACAACGGTGGGGAAGATTTATTTGCACACTTCTCTGCAATCAATAGCAATGGTTTCAAATCATTGCGTGAAGCTCAACGCGTTACCTTTGATGTAACAACAGGACCGAAAGGTAAACAAGCTTCAAATATTGTGCCTGAATAAATTAGAGTATCAATTACAAAAAACCCCGGTTATCCGGGGTTTTTTGTTGGTGAATCAGATAGTCGCGCGTTTTTTATATTTCTTAAGCTTTTATACTTTCTCTTGCATCCTCGATTAGTACTGAATTCACTAAAAAGATCTACACCAGGGTAACCCAATCAGTGCGAATCTTGGACAGAACATCTTCAATACAAATCTCTTGAACTCACCATCCGCATTTTCACGCTTCTCTAATGGAATGAGCTTTTCGAGCAGTAGTTGATACAAAGCATCATGAACCAGCGAGCCTCGCATGATATTTTTTGTATCAAAAGGAGGCCCACTGGTGCCATCCCAAGCGTAATTTCTGGGAAATCCTGCTTGAGATACGGTAGCATAGCGTCATTTTCAAAATGATCTGATTATCTACTATGCCAGTTAATATTTCCCTTTTACTTCCCGAAAATTTATTGCCCGTTGCGGGCGTAGCCCTTGGTATTGCTGAAGCCGGTGTCAAAAAGGCAAACCGCAAGGATTTGCTGGTGATGGTGCTGGATGAAGGCGCCAAAGTGGCCGGGGTGTTTACGCAGAATCGCTTTTGTGCTGCGCCGGTGATGGTGGCGAAGCAGCATTTGGCGCAATCAGTCATTCGTGCTTTGGTGGTGAATACTGGGAACGCCAATGCCGGCACTGGCGAAGCGGGGATTCAACATGCTCTGGCAACTTGTTCTGAATTAGCGAGATTAGTGGATTGCACGACTCAGCAGGTATTGCCATTCTCGACGGGCGTGATTATGGAACCGTTGCCGGTAGATAGAATTATCAAAGGTTTACCTGCAGCCGTGGCCAATTGCAAGACGGGTAACTGGTTTTCCGCGGCACAGGCGATCATGACGACGGATATCGTGCCGAAGGCGGCATCAAAGCAGATACAAATTGACGGAAAAACGGTAACGGTGACCGGCATCGCTAAGGGTTCCGGCATGATCCGTCCGAATATGGCGACGATGCTGGGGTATGTGGCGACCGATGCGGCCATCAGTCAGGCGTTACTACAAGAATTGGTCAGGTACGCGGCGGATCATTCGTTTAATCGCATTACAGTGGACGGCGATACGTCGACTAACGATGCGTTCATTGTCGTGGCAACCGGAAAAGCCGGGAATGTGGAGATTACCCAGCAAGACAGCAGCGAATTCGCTCAATTGCAGCAAGCCGTGACCGCGATTGCCGCCGACCTGGCGAAAATGATCGTGCGTGACGGCGAAGGCGCGACCAAGTTTATTACCGTACAAATCGAAGCGGGCAAGGATGCGGAGGAATGCGCCAAAGTGGCGTATGCGATTGCGCACTCGCCGCTGGTCAAAACCGCGTTTTTCGCTTCCGATCCTAACCTGGGCAGGATTCTCGCGGCAATCGGCTATGCCGGTGTCAGCGATTTGAATGTCGACACCATTCAGCTTTATCTCGATGATGTGTTGGTGGCGGAGAAAGGCGGGCGGGCAGCCCATTATCAAGAAGCGGATGGACAACGCGTGATGAATCAATCTGAAATCACCATCCGTGTCGTGCTCAATCGTGGTACCGCATCGACTACGGTGTGGACCTGCGATTTTTCCTATGACTACGTTAAGATTAATGCGAGTTATCGCAGCTAAGCCAATATCCCATGAATGATTTAGACAAGCTCTGTGAGCGGGCGGACAGGCTGCTCGATCACTTGGAAAAGTTTTTGCCGATTAAGCAGCCTGAGCCTGACTGGCAAACTGCGATTGCTTTTCGTTGGCGCAGGCAAGGGAATGCGGGGTATATCCAGTCGATTACGCATCCGCACCGGATTGCGCTCGATGCATTGTGCGGCATTGACGATCAGAAGCAGCGGATTGACCAGAATACGCAGCAGTTTGTGCAGGGATTTTCTGCTAATAATGTGCTGTTGACCGGTGCGCGCGGCACGGGAAAGTCATCGCTGATCAAAGCGCTGTTGAATAAATATGCAGGCGATGGATTGCGCCTGATCGAGGTGGAAAAGCATCACCTCGTCGATTTGCATGACATTGTGGAAAGGATTTATCAGCGTCCAGAGCGGTTTATTTTGTTTTGTGACGATTTGTCATTTGAGACCGATGAGCCGGGGTATAAGGCGCTTAAGGTTGTGCTGGATGGGTCGATCGCCACGGTTTCCGATAATGTTGTGATCTATGCCACATCGAACCGGCGTCATATGGTGCCGGAGTTCATGCGCGATAATCTTGATACGCGGCACATCGGCGAGGAAGTGCATCCCAGCGAGGCGATTGAGGAAAAAATCTCCTTATCGGAACGTTTTGGTTTGTGGGTGTCGTTTTATCCTTTCAATCAGGATCAGTACCTGGAGATCGTGCGCTATTGGCTGGCTTATTTCGGTATCCAGGAAATGACCGTGCTGGCACGCACCGAAGCCTTGCAATGGGCAATCGAACGCGGCTCGCGTAGCGGACGGATAGCGTGGCAATTCGCACGCGATCTGGCTGGTAGGCAACAATCGGCTGGCGATCATTCCTAGTCAATGAATCACTCAGCCACTCCAATTGCCGAATCATCGCCTATCGTTGAAGTCGTCGCAGCGGTGATTCTGCAGCCAGATGGCCAGTTCCTGCTGACGCGCAGACCCGGTGGCAAGGTGTATTCCGGTTATTGGGAATTTCCCGGCGGCAAGGTCGAACCGAACGAATCGCTATTGCATGCGCTCGAGCGGGAGTTATGGGAAGAGCTGGGCATTCACGTTCGTATAGCCCATCCTTGGTTAACAAGAATTTTTACTTATTCGCATGCTACGGTGCGCTTGCATTTTTTTCGTGTGGTGGAATGGGAAGGCAAGCCTTCGCCCAGGGAAAAGCAAGGATTATCCTGGCAACAGCCACATCAAGTTGAAGTGTCTCCCATCCTGCCCGCCAATGGCCCCATTTTGCAAGCGCTTTTGTTGCCGCCGGTTTATGCTATTACCCAAGCTACTGAGATCGGAATCGAACCAGCATTGAAGCAGATTGAGCAAGCATTGCAGAATGGCTTGCGCTTGCTGCAGATTCGTGAGAAACAAATGGCGAAAGATGTGCTGCGGGAATTTTCCTTGCAGGTACTCGCGCTTGCGCAGTCTTATCAAGCGAGAGTGTTGATAAACGGCGATGCAGAACTGGCGCGTGAGATGGGCGCCGATGGCGTGCATTTTACGTCATCGCAACTGATGGCATTGTCGTGCTGTCCTGATCCGGAATATGGATTATGTGGCGCATCTTGCCACAATGCCGAAGAACTTTTTGCAGCAGAGCAACTGGGGTTTGATTTTGTCGTTTTAGGGCCGGTGCAATCTACGCTCAGCCATCCGGAAATATCGCCACTGGGCTGGAAAAGATTTGCCACGCTGATTCGTGATTATTCGTTGCCGGTTTATGCATTGGGTGGACTACATCCGGAAGATTTGCCGATAGCGCAGGAAATGGGTGCGCAGGGTATAGCCATGATGCGTGGTATCGTATAATTGAATGAAATGATGCAGTGGAAAACTGACTAATGGATTATTCCGTCATTTCATAAGTTGCCGGATTGGTGTAAACCGCTACCTGATTCCTGCCGCCATTTTTGGCGGCGTATAACGCTTTGTCTGCTCTGTCTAGCAGGGTTGTGCCGATAAATTCGGCATCGGGTGGTTGGGCGGTTAATAAGCTTCTCAAACTGGCCATGCCGATTGAAACCGACACATTGAATTGTTTGTCATGAAAATTCAGGGTTGTGGAATAAATTGCCTGGCGTAGACGTTCCGCGATTTCATGAGCAGCTTGTAGCGTTGTCGTCGGCAGTGCGACAACAAATTCTTCTCCACCGTAACGCGCCACGATATCACAGGATCTGACTTGTTCTTTGATTAAACTGACCATGTGCCGTAACACCAAGTCCCCTGTTTGATGCCCATACGTGTCATTTACATTTTTGAAATGATCAACGTCAAGAAACATGCAAATCAGATCGTCATCCCAGCGGATACATCTGGCGATCTCATCTTTGAAACGCAAATCGAAATAGCGGCGATTATAAGCTTGTGTCAGAACATCCTGATAACTGACTTCCTTGATTCTTTGCTGGTTGAGGCAATTTTCTACTGCAACGGCAGTCATGGCTGACAGTTTCTGCAGAAAAAGTGTTCCAACACCTTGTTGGTAGCGGTTAATATCGTGGCTTAACATCAATAATGCGCCGATGATTCGATCGCTACGTAGCAGTGGCAAGAATGCAGCACTTCGAATTTGAGCTTTATTTTTTAAATTGACTGTCATCCAAGGGTATTTTTTTAATACTTCAGTCCCCAACATCGGATGACTGACCAATGATTGGATGATTTCCGCATCTTTTAAGGTATCAAGAATCAGTAATTTATTCTCAAAGTTCAAACGAGCTTCTTCATCGTGATCAAAAAACAAGCGTTCGGTATCTCGATGATGATCGACGAGACATAACACAACATCCAGGAGTTGAAAGCGTGTTATAGATTGAGATAACAGTAAATCGCGCAATTGTTTTGGCGTGCTGGCCCCGATGATTTCGAAACCAAAAGTTTCATATAATTCCTGCTTTTTTTCATTGGCTCTGGCTTGTTTAATTAGATGATCCAGCTTGCGCTGTAATTGGCGATTCTTCTCATAAATCGATTCATCCATTAGTGGACTCATTGGTTTGATTATCTTCCAGATTTTGCTCTGGCTCAGGAATTCGGTAAGATTCTTGAGCCCACTTTGACAAATCATTTGTTTTGCACCGCTCGGAACAAAATGGACGAAAGCGGCTAGCCGCTTCCCAGATTACACGCTTACCACATTGAGGGCAATTGACTGTGCGTTGTTGCATAAAAGTGGGTCTTTGTTGGGTTGTTAAACAATAAGTACTTATGTTCCAGGAAAACATAAGTAGAATAGCTGAAAAATCATTGTGCATAGGCATTGATATTGGATAATCTAATATGAATTGCCACTCGGAGTCAGTCTGTTTTAAGCAATCTTAGCGTTTTAGGAAGGGTGAGTGCAGATTTGCTCAATCTTTAGGCGCATAGCAAGACTATGCCACAAAATATGTACCACTATCCCATTGGCGCTGTAGATTAACCTTAAATCCGGCAGACTCCTAAATTAAATCTATCCACTATTCTTGCAGAAATTTAATATTGTTTCAGCTGACATTGTGATATTTTTCTGTTTTTTTTAAAACATTGCACCAGTTAGCTTTAATTTTTCAAATTGCGTTTAATTATTATTTAAAGGTTGGCAATTCTGGCTACTCGACAAGAACTTTCAGATTTTCTGGCTGAAACCGAGAGGCGCGCATATAAACAAGCATTGTTTGCGGTTCGGGATGAACATGTGGCATTGGATATTGTGCAAGATTCCATGATGAAGCTCGCGCTAAAATATGCTTCGAAGCCGATCGAAGAGTTACCGCTTTTATTTCAGCGTATCCTGCAGAATACGATTCGCGATTATTATCGACGACAGAAGATCCGCTCATTATGGACTACACTGTTTTCAGCGTTCACACCCAATGATCAGAATAAGAACCAGGAAGACTTCGATATTCTCGAAACTTTGCAGATCAAACCGGAATCCAATTTTGCTAAGGAGCCCGACGCACAGCTTGAAAGACTGCAGTTGATTGGTTTAATAGAGAAAGCAATGGAAATTCTTCCGGCACGTCAACGAGAAGCCTTCATACTGCGTTATTGGGAAGAAATGAGTTTAGCGGAAACAGCTATAATTATGAAATGCTCGGAAGGGAGTGTAAAAACCCATTGCTCACGGGCAGTTCATGCATTAGCAACAATTCTCAAGGAGAAAGGAGTGGAATTATGAACGAGCAAGAGCTGGGAAAAGAAATTGCCAGATTTTTAGATTCCGGTGCTGATGAGACTATTAAACAGAGTACTTTGTACCGGTTGCAATCTGCCCGGAGAACGGCTTTGGAAAATTGTCAGCCCACATTGAGGATTATTAATTCAGGTGATGGCACTTCCGTTTATGGCGGACATGATGAACATTTTAATACTGGAAAGCTATTATTGCTCCTGGTAGCGTTATGTGCTTTTGCCGCGGTGTCCGCAACGTACTGGCAATTTCTGGAAAAAGGTAAATCATCTTTAGATAACACGGTGCTGGTTGATGACTTGTCGACAGATGCTCATATGGAAAATGAGCCAGAGCTGGGTGATGGCATATCGATAGATGCTTATATTGACAATGTGCTTAAACTGGTTGATGACTTATCGGTAGACGCACATAGTGATAATAATGAACCCGAACTGATTGATGAGGTGCCGACAGATACGCGTATTGAGGATGAGCCTGAATTGACTGACGAATTACCGGCAGATACTCACGTTGATAATAATGAGCTTGATGAATGGTTAGATTCCAATAAATAGTTGTTATTGGACTGCTTGTCATTTTCATCTGGTGTCTTTTATAGAATTCGGCAAATTTTTCTGGAAAGAATTAAAACTGCAGTAGCAGCATGATGTAATCACAATACAGGGCCTGGTATCAATACGAGTAGTTCCGGGAAGATCCAAAAATAGGTTTTATAGACCTAAGCAAACGGTTATCGGCTAGTAAAAATACGCGCTTGTTTGATTGTGCCTTGCCACTTAATTTTCTAGAGAAATTCATATCTTGTTTTTTCTTGCAGCTTAGCGAATGCAGCAAATCCAGAGTTTATCACTGAATAATCTCCCATCAATCTGGGTCGAAGCATTTTCTTCACAATTAATCGCTGAAGAAAATGTACTTGCTTGGCTTGAAATTGATCTCGATACACAACTCCATTTCGCCGCCGGCCTTGTAGTGGTGACCAATAAGCGCTTACTGACCAAAATGGCAAGCGATGAAATTTGGCAAGAATGGTGTTATCAGAAAGACTTATTGCTGGCGCAACGAGATTACGCCGGTGTCGGTTGCCTTGAATTATTTGATGCGCATGCACGGATTGCTTATTGGCGTTACCGTTTAGGTAACGATATAGCAGTGAGTCGACTCATCGAATGCTTTACGCAACAACTCGACTATTATCTTACCGGTAAACTGCCGGTAGTAGCGGAGCATACACAGGTTCAATGCCCGAACTGTGCTGCATTTCTATCCTCTGAACAGGAAGAATGCCCAGTATGCGACAAACAGAGTCATGCACCACCTTCTACCTGGACATTATTGCGTTTGTGGCGCTTCGCAAAGCCCTACAAAGGCCGCTTGCTTATTGGATTTTTGTTGACCTTATGTAGTACCGCCGCAACGTTGGTGCCGCCCTATTTAACCATGCCGCTTATGGATAATGTGTTGATACCGTATCAGAATGGTCAACCGATCAATACGGATTTGGTAACGCTGTATCTTTCTGGTTTGCTGGTTGCAGCGGTACTTGCTTGGATGTTGGGTTGGGCACGAACGTATATGCTGGCACTGGTTTCAGAGCGCATCGGTGCTGACCTGCGTACCGCAACTTACGAGCATCTTCTCAGTCTTTCCCAGGAATATTTCGGCGGCAAACGGACCGGTGATTTAATGGCACGCATCGGTGCTGAAACTGATCGTATTAATCTTTTTATTTCATTGCATTTGCTGGATTTTGCCACCGATGTCATCATGATCGTTATGACAGCCGTGATTCTAATTTCAATCAATCCGTGGCTGGCACTTGTGACGCTTGTGCCTTTGCCGATCATTGCATGGTTGATTCATCTGGTTCGAGACCGATTGCGAATTGGTTTTGAGAAGGTTGATCGTATCTGGGCCGAAGTGAATAATGTGCTTGCGGATACTATCCCGGGCATCAGGGTGGTGAAGGCATTCGCACAGGAAAAGAGAGAAGCGGCGCGTTTCCACGCCGCAAATCAGAGGAATTTGCAGATTAACGATCGTGTGAACAGAATCTGGTCGTTATTTACACCGACCGTTACGTTACTGACAGAAGTCGGGTTGCTGGTCGTGTGGGTATTTGGTATTTGGCAGATATCGAAGGATGAAATTACAGTCGGGGTGCTTACCGCCTTTCTTGCTTATATTGGTCGTTTTTATATTCGACTCGATACGATGAGCCGTATTGTTTCCGTCACGCAAAAGGCTGCCGCGGGTACCAAGCGGATTTTTGACATTCTGGACCATGTTTCCAGCGTTCCGGAATCATCTAATCCTGTGCACTTGTCGGCAATCCAGGGGCAGATTGAAATGCGCAATGTCGGCTTCCGATATGGAACGCGCAGCATCACGCGTGACATCAATCTGATTATCAAGCCTGGAGAAATGATTGGATTAGTTGGGCACAGCGGTTCTGGGAAAAGTACCTTAGTCAATTTGATCTGCCGTTTCTACGATGTTACCGAAGGAATGATTTTGATCGATGGGCATGATATACGCTCGTTACCGATTGCTGAGTATCGCAAAAATATCGGGCTGGTCCTTCAGGAGCCTTTTCTGTTTTATGGCACCATTGCTGAAAATATTGCCTATGGTAAACCGGATGCAATGCGCTCGGAAATTGTTTCAGCCGCTCGCGCGGCGCATGCCCATGAATTTATTCTGCGCCTGCCCCATGGTTACGATTCGCTGGTGGGGGAGCGTGGTCAAGCGCTTTCCGGTGGTGAACGTCAACGCATCTCGATTGCTCGCGCACTATTGATTGATCCGCGCATTCTGATTCTGGATGAAGCGACTTCTTCGGTCGATACAACAACTGAAAAAGACATTCAGAAGGCATTGGACAATTTGGTGCGTGGCCGCACAACGATTGCCATCGCGCATCGTTTATCGACTTTGCGCGAGGCCAATCGGTTGATTGTTCTTGACCGGGGTAGAATCGTAGAAATTGGAAATCATACTGAATTGATGGCGCGTGAAGGCTATTACTATCGTTTGTATCTGGCCCAGGCGCGTAATGTCGATACTGAGGATCGGGCCATTGTTTCAGTTGCGGAGCATAGTGCTGCGGGGGAACATAAATGAATGGTGCAGATAAGTATCAATTAAACCGGAATTCATATGGGCGATTGGTTTTTACCGACCGGATCGGCTTGATGCAAGAGGGTGTAGTGCCGGTACGATCATTTCCGATTACTGATCCAGATCAAGGGATTGCTTTGATTGATTCGCACGGCCATGAGTTATTGTGGATAGAGCGGTTGGCTGATTTGCCGGAAGATTATCGTGTGCTCATTGAATCGGAGCTTGCGAGTCGTGAATTTGTGCCCGAGATAAAGCGTGTTCTTAAGGTCTCAAGTTTTATTACACCGAATACCTGGGAAGTTGAAACGGATCGTGGCGAGTCTACTTTTCTACTCAAAGGTGAAGAAGATATCCGCCGTTTAACAGCATCATCGTTAATGATTACAGATAGCTTTGGCATTCATTTTCTGATTCGTGATCGCTTAACGCTTGATCGCCATAGCCGTAAATTGCTGGATCATTTTCTTTAATACCAGTTCTCTCGGTTTATAGCAAAAAAAAAGATGCCGATGCAGAAGCTAGTAAATCTTCTGAAAGTGCCTTCATTACTTGCTCTTAATCTCTGATATTATGGTTATGGGAACAAAAATGGGAACATTTTTTAAATTTACTATTTCAAATTCTTTATAACGAATCTATTGCCGCAATGTATTATTTTCTTACTTAGAATGTACGGAGGCTTTATGAGACAACCCATGCGAGAGAATTCTGGAGTCACCAGCAATATTGGTATTATTAGTGTCAAGTGTGAATCAGTCATTGGTAGTGACCTTGGAGACGCTCCCTGCACTTGGCTGTCCCACGTTAGGCGCGTCGACTACGGTATCCAAGACAATACAGGTGGTTGATGGCGAAATTGGCCAATGCGATCTTCAATTGTTTGAGCAAAAACGCCGATTGAAAGCCAATCTGATTTTGAGTAAGCTGTTATATCTCTTTGTGTCTAACTAATAAAATAGTTAAGTAATCATACCTGCAAAATTTGTGCTGCTATGCCAATAAAAATAAACGTATATCAGTAGATTTCTTTCGAATACATTGTCTGTGAGGTGGATATGGCAACATACCTCCCCAAACACTTGGAAGTGTGAGTATTCAGGTTAAGTCGCCAAAAATTTTCTCGTTAATGCTTATCAACATTGCAATCTGTTTCAACAGATATACCTAAATAGTTCATTGTTTCGATTGTACATAAATGCATAGGATCGTTGTTAGAGCTATCCGCCAACCAGCTTCGTAACTCTGGTTTATTAAGAAATTGTTCAAGCAGGCTATTTAATTCTTCATCACTTAACTGCTTCAAAAATTCCTCCAACTCTTGTGGCTGCAATTTTTCCAATCTTTCTACTCTAGCCTTAAATTTTGCCATTATTTAGCCTTTCTAATACCTCAATACGTTTTTCGATATCTGAAGATTCAATCATTCTTCCAATTTGACCTAGCATATAAATAAGTCGGGTACCGTCTGAAATATTCATGTGCCCGGCTCGTGCATCACGATATACCCGCGCCATCTCCCTTCTGCAATCTACAAGCGTAACTAGCTTGGTTCTTTGAGGGGTAGGGTCATTAGAAAATACTTCTCCTTCAACAACTTTCATTTCTTTCG
This sequence comes from Nitrosomonas sp., assembly GCF_019752415.1. GTDB lineage: Bacteria > Pseudomonadota > Gammaproteobacteria > Burkholderiales > Nitrosomonadaceae > Nitrosomonas. The sequence goes on along the minus strand of NZ_JAIEME010000021.1, from coordinate 3,490 downwards.
TTTCCTTCTTCTGGGGCATTTATTAAACTCTCCATATGAGTGTTTTAAAAAGTATATTAATAAGTACACACGAGTGATTTAGGGTTAGCACTAATAAATTTCACTTCATAGCATGCGCATATCGATTCCTTCTTTTTCATTGAATCCCGCTTTTCTGGATTATCTCCAACACTGTGAACGGGTCATACTTGGATTTCGGTATCAGCAATTCACAGGTTCCAGCGTTGCGTATTCCTAACGCCAAAATGACGTTGTGCCTGTCGCTCTCAGTATCAGTCAAGAATGCCCGCTGAATCTTGGGTCTTTCTTTCAGCATCTTCAAAACCTTCTCTCGTCGCAATTCGCGTCTTAACTCTTCACTGTTGTTTACCGGTGGTTCCGGTATTGGATTATTAGCTGGTGTGTTCCTTCCTCGGATCAGGTCAGCGATGCTGCTCATACCGCTATCTCTTTTTTTCGTTCATAGAGTTTGCTAATGCTAATCTTGTAAATTTTGCTAATCTTCATATTCAGGCCTCGCCATCGTTAGCAGGATTAGCAGCTTTAGCGTTAGCAAATCCAGATTTTGAAAAATTCAATAATGCCGGATTGATTGCCAGAAATAACTGCTTGCCATTCTTCCGTACTTGTAGCCGGTCAAGTTCGGCCAATTCTCTAATTGCAGCATCAAGGCTGTCTTTCTTACGAAGAGGCCCGTATTGCAGAGCGATGCTTTTCCTTACCGTATATGTCCTCTCACGCTTGCAATACTCGATTAACCAGCTATCCAACCGCGCGGCGTTTGCCAGTTCCGCCGGTAGTGCAAGCTCACCAAAGAAGCGCCGTGATTCGGACAGGTGCCATGCAACCACCCGGCTTGCACTCTCAAAAGCGGCAAGGCCGATTTCTTGACTGCCCGGCTTATCGAACCACTGGAACAGTGCCGCCAGCCGTACGGCATTGTCGGCTGATTTGCTCGCTACGTCCCGCACGCTTTGAAGCTCGCCGCCGACACGTAGATTTTTCTCAATCGTATCGTGATATTCCACCCATGCCGCCTTGGCATCTTGTGCCAGCTCCAGCATGAAAGGCGTTAATGCGCCATTTTCATCAATAGGGACAGGTTCGTTAAGGATTGCAGAAATTTGCTGATGAAATGCGGCTAGGTGCGGCCAGTTCTCGGGTGCTTCGGTGAAGGGCCTACTGCCTTGGGTAGATTCCGGCCAAGACACAAGAAAGCGGGCAAGAAAACCGATTCCTCGCGCCAGTTCCCCAGATTTATCAAAGAAGGCGCGTAGTGTTGCTTCCTGAATCTGTAACCCGATTGTTAACCGTGCCCCTAGTACCGTGAAGGATTCCGAAGTGCGCCGGTCAATATTCAAACTGCTTCCGTCCCAAAGCTGGTTCAATATGCTCAAATTCTTCATGATTGAATCCTTGCTCATGCCATGAGAACCGAAAACCATACCCGCTTCACTCGACATTATGCCAGCTGAAGGCCACAGCTTCGCCAGCCCGTAGGTCAGCGCCTCTGGGGTTACATCGGAATACAGCATGCGGGGGACTCTCGGCGGCTCCGGCTTTTCCTGTTGCAGTTGCGTTAACTCAATCTTTAAATCGTTAGTTGGTTTGCCTTTTTTCCCGGTTTCCTTTATTGCTGATAGCAATCCTTCCCGTTCTGCTTCCCATGCCGCAATTCCAGCCTGATATTCCTTAATAGCCGGTGTCATCGCTTCGGCTTGGTCTTTTTGGTACTTGTGAATAACAGAAGCAAAAAAACCGTCGCATGTAGATTTACGCTCACCTGAATCGGCAATAGTCAGTAAGAATAACCCGGATGGTCCGTGAAGCCGTTCAGCTCGCTTTGCGTCAATATGCGCCTGACCGGCCAGCGATATAGTCCCCAGCGCCGAAGATGCTACCATTGGCAGAGGTGCTTTAACGAATCCCGCTACTTCTTCCACCGCTGCCCGTATGCTGCCCGGTAAGGCGTCAATCGGGTAAGATTCCGCTTCAATCTTAACGGTCATTGGCTGAGGTTCCGGCCAGCCGTTGGAGTCGCCATCATGCGTTTCATTAATGCTGGGAAGCCTGCTTGGCGGATCGATTGCATATGTTATTGCACTCGCCACGGCTTCCAACCCCAATGTCCCGGCCATGTCGTTAAAATCTGTGGCTTCTGGATTACGATCTGTTCCAAAGTCTGGAACTGCCAGCCTACCGTCGACTGATTGCGCCGTCTCGAGAGCGTGGGGATCGGGCTCGCCTGTTGACTTCACTAGGTCGGCCAGAATCACCAGCGCCGCTGCAGGGTAGCGTTCGCGCATGATCTTTGCCACTGTTTGCAGATTGCTTGATGATAGCGCAGCAATTCCAAGATACCCGGTTGCTTCTCTGGCACTCAAAACAGTGACCACGCCTTCACCAATCAACAGGGTTAGATTTTTGCCGTCGCTATATGGTAAGCGTTCATTTGCCCAATATCCGCCAGTCTTGCTGCCACGCCCAGCTAATGCTGCTTTGCGCCCGCTTTCATCAATCAATTCCAGCGTTGAAAGCTTGTAATTTTGCTTCACTGGAACCGCCAGCAGGCGCCCGGTCAGCGGTTCGCCACTCGATTTTGGCGCATAACCGAGAATCGCCGCCGCCTTGCCAGCATCAATCTCGCGCAGAGTTGCTACGGGGGAAACCTGCTTGCGGAAAAGGTAAGGGTGATCGACTTTCGCTTCTGTCGCTACGTCCCAGATTGCCTTGGCCTTAGCCGCCGTATTAGCGCGTTCACGAATTATTTCCGCGTCCTCTTTCTCTACCTGTTCCGTCGCTATACGCTTCCTCTCTGCAAGCTCTTCCGGTGTCGGTTTCTGATAGTAGCCATCATCGCGCCAGCCGTTCGTCTTGGCTTCATGGAACAGCGTCCCTATTGTTATCCCGCCCTCGGTCTTGATGCTCTTCCATACGTCACGCGCATCATTGGCTTTATATGAATCGGCTTGCTGGCTCCATGTGTCCCATGCATCAAAGCCGGTATCACCCAGTTCGGATTTTATTGCCATGCCCATGCTTACCCACTGATTGCGGTCACTAGCGTTGACGAATTGCAGGGCTTCGCGAATGCGATCAAGATTATCAAACATTTTCCAGTCCTCCACGCTGAATCAGCCAGATTGCAAATCCCGCAGGAATTACGCCCCACACGGCCAAACGAACGATCACAGATTTGATTGCAATGCGAAGTGAAGTGGAATAACGAGCGGTAGAAGTCTTTGGGACCGTACCATTTTTACAGCGGTTGCGGCCCTTGTTATTTTTGATCATGATCCATTCCTTTCAAGCCTTACGGCTCTTCTCGATTTGGGCGGCAATCCATGCATTTATTTCGGCTTCGATCCAGCCGACAGCTTTAGCACCTACCGATACCGGCTTGGGGAAAGTAGTGAGGTGTGCTGTCAAAAATGGAGTCCATGTGTTTAAGCAGCGACTAGATTTGCATAGTATCGCTGCGTAAATTGTG
>NZ_JAIEME010000108.1 GCF_019752415.1 Nitrosomonas sp. | reverse complement strand
TCCCTCGCCTATCATATTGATATGTCTCGGTTGTTGCGTTCCGTGCGCCTCGTGCTTCATCTCGTTCCCCGAATTAATCAGTGTTTCCTTAACTTGAAAAACGGTAGACAGGTTTAGCGGGAGCGCTCGCCGATACTGTCAGAACTTCATGCCCATCTTCAGTAACCAGGATGGTATGTTCCCACTGCGCCGACAGGCTGCCATCCTTGGTGGTAATGGTCCAGCCATCCGGAAGATGGCGGATGGCCGCCTTTCCGGCATTAATCATCGGCTCGACTGTAAAGATCATTCCCGGTTTAAGTTCCAGACCTGACCCTGCACGTCCATAGTGGAGCACTTGGGGACTTTCATGAAATTTTGCGCCAATCCCATGCCCGCAAAATTCTCTGACCACACTATATCCCACCCCTTCAACCAGTTTCTGGATGGCATGTCCGATGTCGCCCAAATGCTTTCCCGGTGCTATTTCATCGATGCCCCGCCACATCGCTTCAAAAGTCACCTCGCATAAGCGTTTGGCTTGTATGGATGGCTCGCCGACATAAAACATCCGACTGGTATCCCCATGATAGCCTTCATAAATCACAGTAATATCAATGTTAATAATATCGCCATCTTTTAACTTCTTCTGCCCCGGAACACCATGGCATATCTGATTATTTACCGAAGTGCAGATGGATTTAGGATACGGGGTATGCCCGGAAGGTGCATAGTTCAACGGCGCGGGTATGGTTTTTTGCACATTCACCATGTAATTATGACAGAGCACATCCAATTCTTCGGTAGTTACACCTGCCACAACAAAGGGGGTTATGTAATCAAGAACCTCCGAGCCCAATCGTCCCGCAATGCGCATTTTTTCAATTTCTTGCGGTGTTTTTATCGATACCGTCATTAAATATTGTCTTATGGGTTATTCAGTGACAGCTATTGAAAATAGCTGCGATTTCTTGGAATTTAAACAATCTGTGTTTATATTACTTCACAAAGCCTTGCACATTATAAACGTTCACATTTACCTTGCGCCAATTGCGTGTCATCAAATTGTTCGACTAATTTTTGCATCTGCTCTTTAATCCGATGTGTGGGATTATGAATTACAATTTTTTTAAGTGTAACGCTACGATCTTCTATCTTAGCATTTGTAATTCCTTTTTTTTCAATCTCTCTGAATTGTTTCAGCGCATCCTGTTGATCGTAAAACATGCCGAGCGATATGGCATTCTCCCATTTAGTGTCATCTTTTACACGAAAACTGACAATTCCAAGATTGCGTAATTTGTTAATCTCGCGATTGGCCGCTTCTTTATTTTGGAATCGTGGAATATATAGCCAATACATCGTGGTATCTTCGGATTCTTCCTGACTATAAAACAAATCCGGAAATAATTCTGCAAGCACCTTTTCAGCATATCGTATTTGTTCTTCATAAAAATTACCCCATACCAGACAATCCTCATTCGCTGGCATTAATATTAATTTTTCAGGATTAACTAATGCCGGCGTACTGGTTGCATTTTGTTCAGTAAACTGAAACCGCATGCCAATCTGATAAGCGATATTCATAATCAGTAAAATAATAAAGATTATTTTCATTGAAAAATAAAATATTAAATGATGAAGATTAACTTAATTTTGTTGTTAACGGTCTTATGCCTTGCTAAAATATACCGTTAATTCTCAAACAAACCTACCAACTTTTGATTGCCTTTAAAAATGGAATAGAAATATGAAAATGATTAAGAATATGGTAATGCTCGCAGCACTCACAATGACTGCACCGCTCGCAGCCGAAACAACAGATACCGCGAATGCTGCTCCGGCAACTACTGTTGCAGAAATCGCAGCTGGCGTATGTGCAGGTTGCCATAGTGCCGATGGCAACAGTGTCATTCCGATGAATCCTATCCTGGCTGGACAGCATGCGGAGTATATCACTAAGCAGTTGATCGACTTTAAAGCAACTGAAAGTGCTCCAGCAAAACGTAACAGCCCCATCATGTCATCGATGGTCGCTGCACTTTCGCCGGAAGACATGAAGCAGCTGGGCGACTACTACGCCCAGCAAAAGACAACGCCAAGTCAAGTGACTGTTGATGATGATAAATTAATTGAGCTTGGAAAACTTCTTTATCATGGTGGCAGTCTCGCTAATGGCGTTCCCGCTTGTGCAAGCTGCCATGGCCCCAATGGATCGGGTATTCCACCGCGCTATCCTGCAATTGCCGGACAACATGCCGAATACACGCTGACACAATTGAATCTATTTAGTGCAGGCGATCGTGCAAATGACAAGAATGTTATGCAACAAGTGATTACTCGCTTGAACGGATATGAAAAACGGGCAGTTTCAGCCTATATTTCCACCATGCGGTAGATTTATATCGGTGTTTAATAAAAAAGGCGGCTAATAATGCCGCCTTTTTTATTATCTTCACGCCAGTAAAGGCTAAAGATACTCAGCCTAGTTTTCTTTACCAGTTCTTAAATATTTTCGCTGTAGCGGACAAGGTTTTGTCTAACTCATTATCGCCATGCATTGACGATACGAAACCAGCCTCAAATGCCGACGGTGCAAAATAGACTCCTTCGTCTAACATCGCGTGAAAGAATCGGTTAAAAGCTTCCTTATCGCATTGCATCACTTCAGCAAAGCTAGTGGGAATACTCTTCCTGAAATACAATCCAAACATACCACCAACCGATTGCGCACAAAAATCTATACCATGTTTACTTGCTGTCGCTGTAATACCATCAACCAACTGTTGCGTCCTTTCTCCTAATTTCTCATAAAACCCGGGTACTTGTACTTGTTTTAGTGTAGCCAATCCTGCCGCAACTGCCACCGGATTACCGGAAAGTGTACCTGCCTGATAAACCGGACCCAGCGGTGCCAAGCATTGCATGATATCGCGGCGGCCGCCAAACGCAGCCATTGGCATACCACCCCCAATAACTTTACCTAATGCCGTCAGATCGGGCTTGATAGCATAAAGCCCTTGCGCGCATCCAAGGCCGACACGGAATCCTGTCATGACTTCATCAAATATCAGCACACTGCCGTTTTGCGTACACAATGTTCTCAGTCCAACAAGAAAATCTGCCGTGGGTGCAACCAGATTCATGTTGCCTGCAACCGGCTCAACAATCACCGCTGCGATCTCTTTTCCCCATTTGTTAAATGCATCTTCAATGCCTGATAGGTCGTTGTAATCCAGAACTATCGTATGACCAGCGGTTTCAGCCGGCACACCGGCTGAACTCGGATTACCGAAAGTTAATGCGCCCGAACCCGCTTTAACCAGCAAAGAATCATCGTGACCATGATAGCAGCCTTCGAATTTAATGATTTTGCTTCTGCTGGTAAACCCGCGCGCCAATCGAATCACGCTCATCCCCGCTTCCGTGCCGGAACTCACCAATCTGACTTGCTCGATAGAAGGAACCAACTGACAAATCAATTTTGCAATGTCCAGTTCTGCTTCCGTCGGCGCGCCAAAGGTTAAGCCATTTTGTGCTGCAAGCTGAACTGCTTTCACCACATCCGGATGCGCATGGCCTAGAATCAAGGGACCCCATGATCCCACGTAATCAATGTACGATTTACCATCAGCATCCCAAAAATATGCGCCTTCCCCGCGTTGAAAAAAAATAGGCTCGCCACCCACCGATTTAAAAGCGCGAACAGGAGAATTAACACCGCCTGGAATAAATTGCTGGGACTGTTCAAATAATTGATGATTGCGTGAAGTCATTTGGTTACTCATGATAAAAATTATAAAAAAAACCGGTTATAAAGACGTTAATTCGTTTCTTCAAATAGTTGCGCATACTGTGCTGCTTTTATTTTAATGTTTTCGGATTGAAACAAATCATTACAAACGGCTAATGCAACACATCCGCTTTGAATAACCGTTTTGGCATTAGTCAATCGAATGCCGCCAATCCCGACAATGGGAACAGTTATTTTCTTTTTCGCTTCGCCGATCAAATCCACCGTAACCAAAACTGTATTGGGTTTAGTCAGTGAAGGAAAGAAAGCGCCAAAAGCAACATAATCTGCCCCTTCTTTTTCAGCCTGAAGTGCCAAATCCAGATTGTTATAGCAGGAAGCACCGACAATTTTATTGCGTCCCAATTGATTTCTTACATTGAATAGAGAGGCATCCTGTTGACCGACATGTAATCCGTCCGCATCAATCTCTATCGCCAAATCAAGGTAATCATTGATAATCAAAGGCACTCTGTATTCTCTACACAACAGCAATAATAATCCAGCCTGCTCTCTCAACAAAGTTCTGTTTGCTGATTTATTACGGTATTGTAAAAGCTGCACTCCACCCTCCAACGCTTGTCGCGTCTTATCAAGCAGATCCTTCGTATTTTTAAACTCTGGAGTAATTGCATACAGCCCGTTAATCTTTTGGTTTCTCAATGATTGGCTCTTCGTTCTCGTTCTCTTCTATATCTTTAGCCCAGAAAAGTCTATTCGGGATATATTGCCCCATTCCCGGACGAAACCCCGCTCGTAAAGTGTGCCAAGTATAATCCTGCGCTTCAATGATGCTTTCGCTCACTGATAATCCATTGGCTAATGAAGCTGCTATCGCTGATGCCAAGGTACAGCCTGATCCATGATAAGTATTTTCAAGCCTTTCCCATTCATCGGTGCGCACAACACCATCAGCTGCGAACAATGTATTCACCACATGCACCGAATTTTCATGCGTACCCGTTATCAAGACATACTCGCATCCCATGTGCAATAATCTTTGTGCACAAAGACTTAAATCCAACTTGACTTCATTAGTATCATTTTCCTGATGCGCAAGGTGCCTGGCTTCCAGACTGTTGGGGGTTAATATCGTGACTTGCGGTAGTAACAATTCTCGCATTGCATCAATCATTTCTTCATTTGCCAGCTCATCCCCGCGTCCCGAGGTTAATATCGGATCCATGACCAAAGGAATCTGTGGATAATCTGAAATAACTTCCGCAATGGCAGCGATAATCTCAACGCTGCCTAATAAGCCAATCTTGAAGACATGAACAGGCATATCTTCCAATACCGCTCGCGCCTGATCAGCAACCCATTCAGGTTCTAGTGGCATCACATCGTCGACACCGGCCGTATCCTGAACCGTTATTGCCGTTACAATTGATAGTGGATGGCACCCCATACTGGCAATGGTGAGGATGTCAGCCTGTAGGCCTGCTCCACCACTGGGGTCATTGGCTGCAAAAGAAAGTACAATAGGGGGTGGCTGTAACATGCATTAATACCGTAAAATGTCATTTTAACCTAAAAGGAAATTGCTATCTATCATGCCTACCGAAGAGAATCGAGATTACAATCGTTACATGTGTTTAATTTGCGGCTTTATTTATGATGAAGCCTTGGGATCTCCGGATGAAGGCATTGCACCAGGCACACGCTGGGACGATGTCCCGATCAATTGGACCTGCCCGGAATGCGGTGCACGTAAAGAAGATTTTGAAATGGTAAAAATATAAATGCGTATTTTGCATACCATGCTTCGAGTCGGCAATCTCGAAAAATCACTTACGTTTTACACGCAGGTATTAGGCATGAAATTACTGCGCCGCAAAGATTATCCGGATGGCAAATTTACACTTGCATTTGTAGGTTATCAGGATGAAGCGAGCGGCACAGTACTTGAATTGACCCACAATTGGGATACCCAGGCATACAACCTAGGAGAAGGCTTTGGCCACATTGCCATTGAAGTCGATGATGCGTATCAGGCCTGTGAGAATACCAAGAAACTGGGCGGAAAAGTAACGCGTGAAGCTGGTCCGATGAAGCATGGCACAACGATTATTGCATTTGTGGAAGATCCCGACGGATACAAAATCGAGTTTATTCAGAAAAAACAGCCCGCCCCTTCCAATACCAACGACTAACGGTTGAGCGATACACGGCTTACAAACTCTCTTATGGCCCTCATCAACTGATTTTAAGAAGTGGAATTAAACCGGCTGCTCATTGACAACGAGCTGCAGTTCCCGCAGCTCAGCCGCGCAGCACGCGGGAGTCGCCCGATTTCCAGCCCTTGTGGATCGATGACCGGCTCCGCCGGGTAATCTCCAAACCGATCCTGGCACCACTCCCACACATTACTGCGCATCTGAGTCTCGACCGGAAGTTCTTACCCTTTAAATCCACTGGGATTTCCCCCTTTACTACTTCCCACAGCGCTTGTGTCACCGTCGTATCCACAATCCAGAATCCTTTGGTTAAAGTCACCTAATGTTGCAATTCATCATCACAGCGTTCCGGCTCATCAATCGGCGACCCCATCAAAAACATCCCCGGTTCACACCAACCAAACGCCTGCCGCACGCCTTTGCAGGTGAATGCCATCCATAGCCCGAATCATCCTCGCCCCAATCGGATGCCAAAGCTTCCAGGAATTCTTCAGGAAAAAGGTGTGTTTGCGAATAGTGATCATAATTCGCAGAATGATAAGCAGGGTGCAATAACCGCAGGGTTTTGCATCACAGAATTCAACATTACGCCACCGGTCTCAGTCCAAAACATCAACATCCCCTCATCACCGCCCGCCCAGTCCTTCTGATTAACGCCTTGCTAGACCAGTTTATGAAAAATCGAACACGGCCAATCAGCCACCGATTTTACCCAATCATGTTTTCGCGGATTAATATGCACGTAATCCCTATGCGCTCTGAAATCACGTTCATCCCGAATCAATTGCTCCCAATACCACCGTTGCCAAATCCCTCGTTCACCGCAACGCATGCGGACGGCGCTACGCCTTTCGGTTTGTGGAAATCCCTTCGAAATGATGTGGTCCAATAGACCCGAACACTCCGGTTAAGAGAAAATCAGAATCTATCAAGAATCACAATTAACACAATTCGTTTAGAACACCGTTTTAAGAAAATTATCAGGTGATACAAAAGGCAAGCACTATTGGTCGCTGTCCCTAGTCGCTTAAAAACCGCTTCAGTACTTTGATCATATACTCGTGATCCTGCACACCGGCACTTTCGCGGATGCTGTGCATCGCCCACATCGGGCAACCGACATCAATGCTGCGGATGCCGAGTTTCGATGAGGCGATCGGACCGATAGTGCTGCCGCAGGGCAGGTCGCTGCGGTGTGAGTAGTGTTGATAGGGAACACCGGCTTCTTCGCACCATTGGATAAAGTGTGCAATCGACACGCTTTCGGAGCTGTAGCGACGGTTGGCGTTGGATTTGATCACCGGGCCTTTGTTGATGAATACTTTGTGATCCGCGTCATAGGCCGAGGGGAAATTAGGGTGATAGGCATGCGCCATGTCCGCGCTGATCAAGAAACTCTGCGCCATCGCGCGTGCCGTATCTTCGCGCCCCGACGATGTGGCGATGCTGATGCGTTGCAGGACATCGGATAAAAAGCTGCCGGCAGCGCCAATATAACTTTCGCTGCCGATTTCTTCGTGATCAAAAAACGCGCACACCAGGGTGCTTTCGGCATGATTCAGGATGTTATCGTCCAGCAATGCCTGCAGCGCGGCGTGGCAGGAAGCCAGGTTATCGATCTGGCTATCGGCATAAAACTCTTCATTCGCACCCCAGAATGCACCCTTCTGCGTGTCGTAAACCGCCAGATCCCACGACAACAGTTGCTCGGCGCCGATGCCCGTCGCCTGCTCCAACAGTTGCAGAAAGTAAGGTTCTGGTAACTGGTCGCCGGTCAATTGCGCAAACAGCAACGGCAATTCGTTCTGTTTATGCAGCTTCAAGCCATCTTCATTGACACTTCGGTTCATGTGAATCGCCAGATTCGGTAAGCGCAGCAATGGCCGGTCGAAGCGCACTCGTTTGTAGGCAAGAGTTCCCTGCTCGTCGAGGTAGCTGATCCGCCCGGACAGGCTCAGATCTCGATCAGCAAAGGTCGCGAGGATCGGTCCGCCGTAAATTTCTACACCAAGCCGGGCCAGGCTGTCGCTCGCGGTTGCGGCGTTCGGCCGGATGCGGAATCCCGGCGAGTCGGTGTGTGCCCCGACAATTTTGAAGCCCGACTCGGCCGGTGCTTTATTTCCCAATACGAACAACACAATCGACGAATCATCGCGCACGACGTAATACCGTCCACCCGCTTGCAATGACCATTTAGCGGTTTCGTCGAGGCAGACAAACTGCGATGCTTGAATCGCCACTTCAACCGTAGACACCGCATGCCAGGGACTCGGGCTTTGGTCGATGAAATCCAGTAATGCTTGCACGTGTTGTTTTGCTGTCATGATTTGTATTTTTTCTCAATAATTTATACCGGAAAACGGGAAACCGTTTCTGCTGCGGGAAAAATATACGGAAAGGCGCGGATACAGTCAAATGCGCTGCTGCAAGCAAATGTTTAAAGTCTATGACAGCAGAAATCGAGAAATGGGCGGTGATTTCACCTTTCAGGCCGATACGTAGCAGCACAGCATTGATGATAAAATCCCGGCAACTTCACTTAATAACTCTGTTCAGCAAAGGAATCGCTGCGTGCACCGCTTTCAAAATATACTCTTCTTACCGCATTTACAGTTCTTCTGTTGCTTGTTCTTTCTGTTCAGCCCATCGATCACCCTCGCGCTGATCGCGGATGCGAAAGAAATCGAACGGCGACTCACAAAACCCGAGGAGCTTTCACTGAGCAAAAACGGGATTGCCGACTTGCAGCGATTCTATGCCGCGCGGAATTTCCAGTCGGTATGGGCTACGGCAAACCCGGCATCGTCTTTGCTCGATACGGCATTAACTTTTATAGCCAATGCGGAAACCGAAGGACTGGATAGTCACGATTATCAACTGCATCAATTACAGCAATTGCAGCAGCATGCTGGACAATCTTCGTCTGCAGCAATCGAACTGGAAGTGCTGACAACGCATGCCGTGCTGATGTTAGCGCGGGATTTAGCGCGGGGACATTTGACGGCAACCGCGGCTGACAAGGATTGGCACATTCCACAACCCGTGTTCGATACCGTCGCTTTCTTGCAGGAAGTACTTAAGAAAGACCGGTTGCAGCAGTCATTCGATGATCTATCTCCGAAGAATCCAAGTTATCAATCGCTCAAGCAAACATTGGCGCACTACCGCCAGCTTGCCGACAATCACACGGAATGGGTTCAAGTTCCCAGCTCGCCATCGATACGGCCAGGCGAAACACATCCGAACATTCCCTTGATCCGCCAGCGCATTGCGCAAGCGTATGCTGCCGATGGCGTCGCCGAATATCACATCACTGCTACCGGAAACCAGGACTACGATCATGAGCTGGTAACGGCAGTCAAAGCTTTTCAGGCGCAACACGGTTTGAATAGCGACGGCGTGATCGGCAAAAACACCCTTCGTGCCTTGAATAGACCGCTGGCTTGGAAAATTCGCCAATTACGCATCAACATGGAACGCCTGCGCTGGCTGCCGAAAAATTTGGGCGCACGCTATTTGCTGGTAAATACTGCCGGTTTCAAACTTTCCGCATTCGAGCACGACGAGCAAGTTCTGGATATGCGCATCATCGTCGGACGCGATTATCGCAGTACGCCCAGCTTCAACGGCGCACTGTCGCACATGGTGATCAACCCTTATTGGAATGTTCCGGTCAGCATTGCAGTCAAGGATTTGTTACCGAAGCAGCAAAGCGACCCCTACTATTTCAGCAGTGCTGGTTTCAAGGTTTTCCCCGGCAATAACCGCAACGCCGAAGCCATCGATCCGGAAACTATCGATTGGCTCAGTCTCAAGCGAGGGTTTCCTTATTTCTTGCGTCAGGACCCCGGCAAGGACAACGCGCTAGGACGGCTCAAGTTCATGTTCACCAACTCTTTCGATATTTATCTACACGACACGCCGTCCAAATCGCTGTTCCAGAGAGATATTCGCACGTTCAGCTCCGGCTGCATCCGGCTGGAAAAGCCACTGGAATTGGCGGCTTTCGCCTTGAATAAAGAAAGTTTATGGGAAAAATTCACGGAAAATATGGGAAACGAAAAAACCATCACCACGCATTTACCTAAACCACTGCCGATTTACTTAGTGTATATTACGGCCTGGGTCGATGGACCACGCAAATTGGTACATTTTTACCCCGATATTTATGAGCGAGATTCAAACGCTTTGCGGTATGCTCGCTGGTAATAACTGATTATTCGCACACATTCGCAACATTTTCAGGGAGAAAATAGCCGATGATACGAAACTTTCTAAATCAAACCCACTTATCTGAAACAGAACCAGAACTAAGCCGCCGTCACTTTCTAAAAGCAGGATTAGGTGCATGCACTTTGCTGACACTTCCAATGGCCGCAACCTCTGTTCATGCAGCAATCAAAAGACCCTTCGAGAAGAAACTGAGTTTTCTTAACTTACACACCGGCGAACGCACGCGTGCAACCTTCTGGGCCAATGGCCGATATATTCCTGAAGGAATGCGCGCAATCAATCATGTGCTGCGTGACCATCGTACCGGTGACCGCTATCGAATAGATCCGGAGCTATTCGATTTTCTGCATCTGCTGCAACACAGGCTGAGAACCAATCAGGAATTCCATGTGGTCTCGGCATACCGCTCCCCTGCTACCAATGCCAAGCTGGCGAAACAAAGTGGTGGCGTTGCTAAAAACAGTATGCATACGCATGGAAAGGCCATCGACATTCGCTTACCGGGTCGAAAATTATCCGATCTGCGTGCTGCTGCCTTATCCCTGCAAATGGGTGGTGTCGGCTATTACCCTTCCTCCAATTTCATCCATCTGGATACAGGGCACGTACGTTTCTGGGGCGGTTAATATAAACCTGTCGCTCGTGCGTACATCGAGTCTTGAAAACAGCGAGAAGTATCGCTGAATTTTTCCGATACTGAGAGGATCTTAATCAAAACATTGCACGGTATTCTGCAACTTTTGTCACCGGCGGATTCAACTTTTATGTGCAAATTGCAAAACTCAACATCGGTTCTAATTCTTTATTCGAGAACTGAGCACCTCTGTTTACAAAAATAACCACCTGAGAAATATTTCATTAACTATTCCCAGGTAGTTAATTTCGCCGGTTTAGATCACCACAATATCCGCGTTGGTCATGCTCAACCCAACGCCAACCGCTGCTACTTGTATCGCAGCACTTGTTCCATTGCCATCCGCATCGTATAGCAATTCACCCGTTGCATTGTTATAGATAATGAAATCATTGGCATCGACTGCTTGCGTACCTATTCTAAACTGACCGGCGCCCAATGTACCCGTTGTCTTTAATGCCGTAAATACAGCATTTTCTAACTGGATAGTATCATTGGCAACGTTATAGTCGTTAATCGTATCAATGTGACCCGTTGTAGTAAATTTGAAGATATCGTTACCTGATCCACCGATTAGCGTGTTAAACCCTTCTTTGCCATCTAGCATATCATTACCCGCACCTCCTTTTAGGGTGTTGTCATTAGCATCCCCCGTCAATGTATCGCCAAACTTGCTTCCGATGACAGCTTCAATACCACTCAACGCATCATCGCCACTTCCTCCGGAAGCCGTTCCCAAAGCAAGATCGACCGTAACAGCCGAGGCTGCATCACTGTAACTAGCCCAATCGAATCCTTTGTCCCCAAGCAAGGTGTCGTTGCCTAATCCACCCATTAGCACATCATCACCCCAGCCTCCATTCAAAGTATTGTCATTCGCATTCCCAGTCAGCTTATCGTTTTCATTGCTACCAATAACACCTTCAATCTCACTTAGCGTGTCATTGCCACTTCCTCCAGAAGCGAGGCCTGTAGCAAGATTGACTGTGATACTTGAAAATGCATCAGTATAATTGGCCCAATCAAAGCCTTTACCACCTGTCAATATATCAGTGCCCAATCCACCAACCAGCTGATCATCACCGTCACCGCCGTCTAACGAATCATTCTCAGTGCCACCGTCCAGGTAATCATTACCATCACCACCTACCAGCACATCATTATCTTCACCACCCCACAAATAATCATCACCCAGTCCGCCCACTATCGTATCTTTTCCAACGATACCCTCGAAGAAATTATTATTATCATCACCGATCAGAATATCGTTATAGTAGCTACCAGTAATTCCTTCAATTCCCTTCAGTATGTCGTTGCCTTCCCCTCCAGAAGCGCTACCAGTAGCAAGGTTGACTGTCACCGCAGAAGAAGCATTCCAATAATGAACTCTGTCGGTGCCCCACCCATTCCCTCCTATCAATAAGTCACTGCCCAATCCACCGAATAAGGAATCATTACCCTCACCACCCACTACCGAATCGTTACCACTGCCTCCATATAACCAATTATCAGTACCACTTCCACTCACTAGCGAATCATTACCCTCACCACCGTCTAACGTAATGTAATTACCGTCACCTCCTATGAGCTTATCATTACCACTGCCACCGTACAGAGAGCTGCCATCAATATTTCCTCCTATCAATGTATCGTTAAAGTTGCTGCCTATAGTTGATTCAATTCCGCCCAAAATATCGTTCCCATCTCCTCCAGAGGAAGTGCTCGTGACAAGATTGACCATAACAGCTGCAGTAGCATCAGAATAATCAGCCGAGTCAAAACCATCACCACCTATTAATGTGTCATTACCTTTATTGCCTCTCAATGTATTGTTATTCGCATCACCTATCAGAGTATCGTTGTATTTACTACCGCTAATACCTTCAATTCCATTCAAAATATCCTTACCATCACCTCCAGATGCAATACCAGCAGCAAGGTTGACCGTCACAGCTGAAGGTGCGTCAGTATACAAAGCCCAATCAAAGCCTTTCCCGTCTCCGCCTATTAATACATCATTCCCGAGCTTACCGGTTAGATCATCCGCAACATCATCCAAGCCAATCAACGTATCGTTTCCATTGGTACCAATATATGTAGTCATAGTATTTCCTAAAGATCAGCAATATTTTAAAAATATTCGTATGTGATAATTTGAGTCAGTGTCGCAATATATTTTCTAATGTTAATCAATCACCATAAGCTTCCCTCCTTGAGCGCACGTATTTAAAATAAAAATTTAAAAAATTTGCAATGTGATGTCTCGTCCGAGAAAGCGTTTTGACAAACGCGCTATGACCGGATTCTCACGAAAACTGTCTTCAACCAACCCATTCTCATAACAATCCAACCACAGTCGCGACTTAGGATCACGGAGATGATGTCGGCGAAATCCTTCTTGGATAAATCCTATGGCTTCGGTACTTTTTTGTGAGTGAGGGTTATTAGAAAGAACTAATGAAGTTAATTTATGCAATCCAATTTGATTGAAAGCAAAATTAAGGATTAACAGCATAGTAATCAAGGAAGCGCGTTGGCGATCTCCGTAATCTGGAATTCCAACGAGTAACTCGGCGCGCCTGTGCGCAATTTGAATATCTACTAAGCTCGCAAGTCCAATCGGCTTAAGATTATTGCTTGAAAATACTTGAGGATTATCGACTCGTTCTACTTTTCTGATGATCCAATGCATCGTTTTAGATTGTGCAACCGAAAACTCACTATGCTTGAGTGCAAAAAGAATCGATTCCGCACTTTGATTTTTACGCCCCATCGGAAGAAGTTGTTCCATAAATTCTTCATTTGCATAACATTGCTGCAAGAATGAAAAATCACTCTCTTCGGGTATCGTCAGATGCACCCCACTGCCTGCAATCGGTAAGCTCCAACGATGATCAACAATAAATAGCCTATCCAGCAGCAGAGGATGGCTTGGGAAATTCACTAAACCCTGCAAGATTAAATCGCGGGCATGCCGATAATCCTTTTTATGGAATTGCTCATTGATCAGAGTAATCCAGTTGGCTAAATTAGGTTTCACTGACGATTCTATATTATCGAATTCATTATGTACTGACATGATAGAGCCCATTTCTAGTCAACTTTTTATGATAATACCTTAGAAATTATTTTTTCTGTAATTCCCAATAACTCCTAAGAATTTAGAGATCTATTTGCAATGAAAGCAAAGCTACAGAATCAGAACGATTCCTGCTATGACAAAAATCACTGTCTATACTAACCTTCAATATTGAATTACACATCAAGGAGTAGGTACAAATTCACGAAACAAAAACAAGAGATGAGTACACTAACCTGAGCCACAGAACAAAAGCCTTGCTTAATTCATCGAATGTATTCTCAATTCTTTCAAGAAACACAATATATCCACATGATTAGTTGAATGATTATTTAAGTTGATTGGGAAGCGGGAACGAGTTGCATGCCAAGTTTTTCAGCGCGCTTGGCGAGGTGATGCATAACACGCTGGCGATAACGCTCCTCGTAGTAATCCTGCCCTTGGTATGTGTATTCCGCACCCTTGGTTAACATGATACAGACAAGCTGAGCCAGTCTGTGGGTGGTTGCGGTAATCGCCTTGGTTCGATCAAGACGAGCGGCAAGCCGTCTGAAGTAGACCCCAAGCGCCGACCAGGAAAAAATGCTTCGCGCTTTTGAAGCGAGATATGTCGGGACCGACTTCGACAATCACCTTGAGCATGGTCGCCGGGTTGATGCCGTTGATCCGAGTCAGATCGACACCGCACAGTCGAAACAGGTAAGTTCGCACATTGAATTGCGGTGCATTCTTGGAGCTCTATGCGCGTCTACCCCGGCCCGGATCGCTATCATCATCGCCAACAAGCGTTGCCAGCATGCTTTCGAGTTTGGTGTCACATTCAGTCAACAGCGTTCCATAATTATCATAGAACGCCATCACTTGCTCGAGTGCGAACAAATTCTCCTCGCGCCAGTTGCACGTTCATCTGGGTTAACGATTTTTGCATGCGCTGAATATGCCGGTCTTGAGAAGCCAGCAACATATCGCGTTGTCGTGATACCGCACGCAACATGCAAATTTCATCCGCCGGGTGAAAAGCGCCAGACAGCAAGCCATAGCTCATCAACCGTTGCAGTCACTAGTAGTCGAGAACATCTGACTTGCGAACGGAGATGTTCTTTACATGCCGTGCATTGACAAGATTCACGGCAAATCCACGCGCTTCGAGAATCTCGTAGAGCGGTATCCACTACACGCCCGTTAATTCCATCGCCACCGTATCCACGCCGCAGGCGTGACCCGTGATCACTCTTTTACAGGCAGGAACGCTCCAGTGACTATCCGGTCTTCGCTGTTGCGGTATTCCACTTTACCTCATGTCTCGCCGCATCGTCCTTCTTTCAAACGCATTGCGGCCGAAGGCCGATTACTACGCTCATTTCATATTGGAAGAGACTAAGCCTTGACAAGATCTGCCAAATACACCATGATCGCCCCCGCAAAAAGAAATAATGATTATTTGTAGAAAAACGACCGGCTTAGTTGGTTACAGTTGAAAGCATCGAATACGGTAACAAAAGCATAAGTTCGAATCCAGAATTGCTTCAATCTGATATAATCTCCCGGTTAACAAAATAAGCTGGAAGTAATTTGATTGTGCTTAGCGCCCGTAGCTCAGTTGGATAGAGTACTTGGCTACGAACCAAGGGGTCGTGGGTTCGAATCCTGCCGGGCGCGCCAATTCATCGAATAATTTTTTTACAATTCAATAAACAAGTCTATCTGTTTTTTGTCTAGACATTTCTCAAATGGCCAAGTAGCTCAGTCGGTAGAGCAGAGGACTGAAAATCCTTGTGTCGGTGGTTCGATTCCGCCCTTGGCCACCAGTAAAAACAAGCACTTATAGAATAATAATCTTAAGCGCTTTTTATTTTCAGGAAATTGTAACCGTTTTGTAACCGTGTTTGATCAATATTAAACAATAACACACCTGCATAAATGCAGATTCACCGATAAAAAAACCAGCATCCAAAGAATGCTGGCCAGTTTTTAAATTCGATTACTAAATTAATTGTTCTGAGTTTTATTATCCGGGTGATTAGGTTTGGTTTGCGAGTGATTTTTTTCAGGGCCTGCTCTTTGGTCAGAATGTTGTGCTTTGATTTTGGCCTCTAAAGCATCTGATTTTTTATCAGCTGCTTGATTGCATGACTTTAATGCTTCAAAATCTTTCGCATTTTGTACACAGCTAAGACGCTCTTGTGATAGATCCATCCATTCTTTTATATTTCCAATTCTACGGTCTTTTTCAGCTTTTAAATCTTTATCCTGATCGGCAGCAGCCAGTATGGGTGATGAAAAGACTAGACATGCAGCCAGTATTGCCAATAGGTTAAATTGTTTCATTTTAATATATTCCTTATTTAAAAATATTTATTTAGAGATTCTCAGAGTTACGCCGCTAATAATGACCATTATTCCTAAACTGTTCTGTACGCTATAGAACATAGCTTATATCTCGCGAAATGAGAGAGATAATAAACTATGCTACAAGAAGTAGGAATTTGATAATTAGATTGGATCTGATAAAAAACCCAATGCGTTCGTGAGAGAGGGGAAGAGAGAACGCACTGGGAGGGGGTAGATCTACTTCATTGACGAATCCGGCTATGCTAAAAGAACGCACTTCATCACGCGGTCTTCACATCTGGAGAGTTATCAAATGCGAGATAAAATTTTAATTATCTTTGTAGTTCAGTTCTGTGCGGTTCCCAACATAAGAAACATGATAGACCCGCCATAAAAGACGGGTCTGGTGTTTGCGTTATGCTACGTTCTAGCGGTCAATGTTCGGTTGCCGTACAGATCAAGTATTTCAAAAACGCTAAGTGAGAACCCAAACTCTCTGCCTTGCTTTCGGCCTCAGCTTCAGTTCGATGAGTAGAGATAAGTTTGCCGCTCGTTCCCAACAGGTAAGATTCGCGCAATTTCAATATAAATCCATTAGGTAAATTGTTATGAAGCACAGCAGAACATTTTGCAGTATATCGCCGTGTTTTATAACAACAAAAGACTGCATTCATACCTGGATTACAAAAGTACGAATAAGCAGTAACCAGAAAATAAAACACCCTGCTGCATGCAGCAGGGTGTTAAATGAGAAATTAGACAATGGTTTTAACTTATTCCCACTCCAAGGGGCGAGGAATTGAATCCTTTAAAATTAAAATCCACTGAACGAACAAACCAAAAACCAAAAACCAAAAACCAAACTTAATGTAATGTCACCACTGTCTCTTGCTCATCACATATCAGATTTGCACAATATGTTTCATGGATGCCATCCAAGAAACTCCATAGCGCGTCACAGGCTTCTTTGGTAGCAGCCAGTACTTCGGCTTGCTTTTCCGGAGTATCGGCAAACCGCTCAATGATTGCCCATTCTGCTTGTGAGTGATATATATCCGCTTTTTGATGTACCGAGAAGAACTCATAATCTTCAGGATTTTTCATCCCATAGAATTTAGCCAAGCCATCAATTTTCACGGCGGCAATATCAGGCACTTGTGATTCAAACGCATGCAATGCAGCAAGTCCTGCATAAAATGGACGATTTAAACAAATATCCCGGAATGTCGAAACCAGCTTCTCAGTATTGGGTAATGCTGCTGCATTAGCCAAGCTCTTATCACTTGCACCTAGTGCGAAAGCAAAGTTTTTCCATAATGCTGGGTGATTTTTCTCGCCATGTTCTTCGTCGATTAGATTTTTTAATACTTCCTGGCGCACGCTGATATCACCGCTGTTTGTTTCTGCATGAATATGCGGCGTATTAAAGTGCACAGCACTTAAGTAGGTTGGTTCAGCTAAAACATTATAAAAATATTGTTCCGCATAATGCCGCAACTGTTCTTTCGTTAGTTTGCCTTCTGTCCAGGCTATATAGAAAGGATGTTTGAGCAGGTGTTTTTCACCGATAATGGCTGCTATTTTTTGTTTGAGTATGGTATTAGTCGTCATGATTACTCCTTTTAAACCGAGGTGGATAAAGATGCTGCATATCATCGCTTAAATAACATCAGCAAGTCAAATTTAGCTAACCTGCGTTGCGGGCAGCTTGGCTGGATAAATACCGGCTCGCAGCAATCATATTGCGTAGTGCCGGTTTCACTTCTTCCCAATCGCGTGTTTTCAATCCACAATCAGGATTCACCCACAAACGCTCAGCCGGTATACGTTGCGCTGCTTTCTCCATCAAATGAATGATTGATTCGACAGAGGGTATATTGGGTGAATGGATATCATACACGCCCGGGCCAATCTCGTTGGGATAATGAAATTGATCAAATGCATCGAGCAATTCCATATCAGACCGGGAAGTCTCAATCGTAATCACATCCGCATCCATTCGAGCAATGGCTTCCATAATGTCATTGAATTCTGAATAACACATATGCGTATGAACCTGCGTTTCATCTTTAACGCCATTCGCAGTAATACGAAATGCACGAATAGCCCAGTCAAGATAAGTATTCCATTGTGATTTTCTCAATGGCAGCCCTTCTCTTAGTGCGGCTTCATCAATCTGGATAATCCGGATACCGGCTTTTTCCAAAGCCAATACCTCATCGCGAATCGCCAGCGCCAACTGCAAGCAGGTTTCTTCACGCGATTGATCATCACGCACAAACGACCAATTCAACATGGTTACCGGCCCGGTTAACATGCCTTTCATCGGCTTTTTGGTTAATAATTGCGCATATTGAATCCATTCCGTAGTAATCGCCTGAGATTGTGAGATATCACCATAAATAATCGGCGGTTTGACACATCGTGAGCCATACGATTGCACCCAGCCAAACTGAGTAAAAGCATAACCTGACAATTGTTCGCCAAAATATTCCACCATATCATTGCGTTCGGGTTCACCATGCACCAAAACATCCAATCCAAGCGTTTCCTGCTCTCTCACACAGAGTGCAATCTCATTCTGCATCGCCTGACGATATTCTGATTCTGTTAATTTGCCTTCGCGGTAATCATGGCGCGTTTGTCTGATTTCCTGTGTTTGCGGGAAAGATCCAATGGTTGTAGTGGGGAAAAGTGGCAGTTGAAATTTTTCCCGTTGCACAACTGTGCGTTGATGATAGGGTGATTGACGCGTCCCCATCGCCTCATTGATTTCAAGCACGCGCGCTTTCACGGCTGCCTGATGTACGCGTTTGGATTGCTTGCGGCTGGTTATCGCCGCATAATTTTCCTGCAAGATTTCAGTAACACTTTCTCTGCCATGATTCAGTGCTTTTGCCAGCACTTCAACTTCATTTAATTTCTGCACAGCAAACGCCAGCCACGACTGAATATCCGCATCCAATCTCTGTTCATTATCCAGATCAACGGGCACATGCAACAATGAACAGGATGGCGCAAGCCAAAGCCGATCTTGCAAGCGTGCAGAGATAGGTTCCAGCCAATCCAGTGTTGCAGATAAATCGGCTTTCCAGATATTTCGCCCGTTGATAACGCCCAAAGAGAGGATTTTATGCGTCGGCAACCAATCAATCACCTTGGCGATTTCATCTTTGGCCGTGATGGCATCCAGGTGCAGTCCATCAACCGGCAGTTCGCAGGCTAATTGCAAGTTATCCTGCAGTTGGCCAAAGTACGTCGTTAATAACAGTTTGATAGGTGTGGCCTGCAATTGATAATAAGCTTTTCTCAGGGCATGTTTCCATTCCGGAGCCAGTTCCATTACCAATATGGGCTCATCAATCTGTACCCATTCGATGCCTGAATTAAAAAGCTCATGCAGCAATTGTGCGTAGGGATTTAACAGATCATCTAATAAATCGAGCTTATCCGCACCATCCTTGGATTTTCCCAACCATAAATAGGTCACCGGGCCGAGAATGACCGGTTTGACTTGATGATGGGTTTCCCTGGCTTGCTGAATTTGTTCAAGCAAATGACTGGAATTCAGTGAGAATCGCGTATTTTTCTCAAACTCGGGTACGATGTAATGATAGTTCGTATCAAACCACTTTGTCATTTCACCGGCATTGACACAGGAGCTGGCAGAATCGTCACTGACCGAACGTCCCCTGGCTACCCGAAAGTAGTTGTCTATCGCACTCCCCGATAATCCACTGACACGCGCCGGAATATTGCCCAACATAAAACTGGTATCCAGCACATGGTCGTATAACGAAAAATCACCAATCGGAATCCAGTCAAGCGCAGCTTGATCCTGCCAGTGCTGCGTTCTAAGATCGGCTGCAATTTCTAATAAGGCTTGTTCAGAAATTATCCCTTTCCAGTATTTCTCTAAAGCAAATTTTAACTCTCGCTTTCTGCCGATACGCGGAAACCCCAGACTGTGTGTTGTTACCATGATTCAATCACCACTCATAGAATAATAAAAGTTCGGCTATTGTATGAACAATGAGTAATGAATAATAATGATAAGATTTAATATTCTAATAAGGTTTCCTCATAGATG
>NZ_JAIEME010000087.1 GCF_019752415.1 Nitrosomonas sp. | reverse complement strand
GGATACGTGAAATTACCTGGTCAATTTTCAACCGGTACAATCAGGCTTTTCTGGTCAATTTCCGACCGGCGTCAACAATGTAACTCCAATCACTTACTGTATGCTGGATTAGATTCAGATTACTGTATTTTTGGAGGTTGCTGATTAGAAAGATGTTGCGTATAGGAAAAATAAACGCCCATTTTCTCATGTTCATAGTTGAACTATCGGCCGTCGTCGACATGGCTATTTGACGAGCAGCAGTGGCTTTTCGGTGAGATGGATGACCTTGCTTGCTACTGATCCGAGCAGCAGATTCTTTATCGCACCCATGCCGCGCGTACCTATCACGATCAAATCGCAATGATACTCACGCGAGAAGTCGGTGATGACTTCGGCGGGGTTGCCAATGCGTACATACGCATCAAACGCAACACCGGCACTTTCGAGGCGCATTTTCGCGGGCGTCAGTAATACCATCCCCGCTTCTTCGCGCGCCTTTTTGATGCTCAGCATGTCTAATAGCGGGTTCTCGTTAAAAACGACTTCGTTCATTTGAACCGGCTCGCACACATAGAGCAAATGCACATGCAGTTTACCTGTATCCATCGTATTCAGTACCTCATCAATGGCACGCATTGCATTTTCTGAGCCATCGAAAGCAATCAGGGCAATAGTCATAACGGGATCCTTTCTTTAATAATTGTAATTAAATAGATTTAAACGCTAAAGTAAATCCATAAGCGATGCCAATAATTTATTTATTTTGAGAGTTTGCTAAAAAACCGGAACAGCACAGGGAATACAGATACATAATATCTTAATCAAGGTATTCAGCGATCGATGAAAATACAAATTTGTTGATACCTATCAAAAATTGATCAAGCGGAATTTCAATGCAAATAAAGGCTATCGCAACTAAAATAGCAGCGATAGCTGCTACAAGGACCGCGCTGGCAGCAATATCCTTGGCCACACCAATTTCGGGATGCTGTTGCGGATGCAGATGATCGCTTAGCGTTTCCAGCGCCGCATTGAACAACTCCGCCATGACAACCATGCCTATTGTTACAGCGCCTATGGCCCACCATAGCGCGGAAGGCTGAGTGATCATTAGAATTAACAGCACAGCAACACCAGCCAGAGCCTGGAAGCGAATACTACGTTCCCGACGAAAAGCCAGGCGTATTCCCTGGAAGGCGAATGTTAAGCGCCTTGAAAAAGATTGTCCTTTCATTTTGTGTTTTCCTCATCCAGCTTCATAATTTGAGCCAATGCTTCACCGCCAAGCACCCAAGCCGCTCCGACTGCCCACCCCGCCAGGACATCACTGGGCCAATGAACACCGAGATATATCCGGCTAAGTCCAATCATCCCGGTCAGAATAACCGCGACCGACATGATATAAAGTTTTAGTAAGGTATTGGGGGTCAGGCGCGCGATAAGGGTTCCTAACGTCAAATAGACCACTGCAGAAACCATGGCGTGCGCACTGGGAAAGCTTGCAGCATAAACAAAAACATGATCCGGCATTAATTGAGGGCGTGGGCGATCATAAATCTCTTTCAACGCTGTGACAACTAATGTCCCACATCCAGCTGTAATCAACATGTAAATCGACAGTCGGCGCTTATCGGACAAAAGTAAAAAAATCACGCATATAAGAACAAAAAGCCCCAAAACCGGAGGACTACCCAAGGCGGTAATGTCGCGGGCATAATCTTCAAACCATCTTGGTCCTAGAGGGTCGATCGGATTGCCAGCAGTGCGAAGCCACATAATGATCAACAAGTCGATTTTGCCGGTATCGCCTTCGACTACCTCTTCAGTCACCTTGATGAATATTGAAAGAGCAGCCGTTGCCGCTGCAACCATTGTTAAGATGCCAAGTGCAGGCCAGTTATTAGGTTTGAGCATCATCGCTATATCGTTTTATTGGGAAAAGCTAGATTCTCGCAATGGAGACTTGTCGCGAGAAAATAAGCGCCCAGAACACAGTTAACCCGGATATTGCATGAATTCGCAGATGATCACGTATAATATTAATTTCACAATAGTTTTTCGAGGAAGTGGCGTGGTTATTTATACAGCTGTCTGAGATAAATTCCTTGTGAAATTAAGAAACAAGTGAGGGCGTGTGCAATTCATGCAATATTCGGGTTACATCTTAACTTAAATAGATAATCCAGTCGCAAGTTACGAGGGATTCTCGAAGAGATTCATGCTCACAGAACGAAACCTGCATTTACGCCAAGAGACAGTGGTTAATATCAGTTTCGCGGTAAAGCAAATAGGTAACAAGAAAAGTTGCATATATATGGTTTTACTGCCGAGTTTACACAATTCCTTGCGGTATTTGAGGCGTCCTCAAGTACATAATTAACTCTCTACTTCCTTTTCAGCTTCAAGCCAGTCTTGCGCAGCATCAACTTCACTGCCTGTGAAGCCTCGTTTCTCAGCCTTATAATAAGTAACTATAGCGACTTCTGCTGACGACCAATCTCATTATTTGAACTAATTAACTGATCTGAAGGCGCGCTCTTCTTATTTCTAGGGAGTTTGGTAACAGATTCTTTTGTGTCTGATTCATTCGTTATGCTCTGCATTGTTCTCCTCTATGTCATCTAAAATACCAGTTGAAACATATAATAAACATATATATAAATAACCCATTTTACATTTTTGATAGATTGGTACATTGATATATGTCAAAAATTTTAATTACTACAAATAATGGATAGTATCGATTTAAAAGATGGCTGATTGTTAAGGAAGCACTGATTAATTCATTTTTTTCATTCCAAACACAGTGAGGAATCTTTGTAAAAATATAGATTTCTCGTTGTGCTCGAAATGACAATTACTTGAAGCTTCGTCGGCAGACGGGCTTTGCGAAAGTCCCCCTGAAGCAAAAAGTTATCGCGCGACCAAAGCGCTGGGATGCTGGATCAGCATGGTGTAACTGTCTTTCTTGCGTGCTACCCAGCCGCGGATTTCAAGCGATTTGCCTACATAGGAATCCAGCGCAGGAAATAAATTGAGGTTGGTATTAGCGACGCGTATGTCTACTTTGTCATTAAACAGCAGTCGCGTATATTTCTTACTTTTCCTAATCGAAACCGGGATTCCGGTAAATCGTTGCCAGCCTTTGGTGTGATTGGCAATCTGGGAAATTGGCCGAAGTTGATACTCCGGCATGTCCCAAATACCCAGTTTTAATTTCTCAGCGTGTTGTTGCGCTTGAATCAATTTGTCGCTGTAACGCCCGTTGGGCGGGATGATGCTGACTACGGCCAAGCCGTTTTCCAGTAAAGCAAGGTTGAGATGCTTGCCATCCGGTAGAAATACATGCGCCAATAAACGTTTATATTTATCCCGTTTTACTTGGTCATATTCCAAATAAACCTTATTTTCCTGCAACTGAGCCTGCAGCCATTTTTTTGCGGCGACACCGCCGGGTTCTTCTGCACGTTGACGGCTTTCAATTTCGGGTGTGTTGACTCCCAATAAACGGACATGTTTCTTGTCTTCCAGAATAATCGTATCACCATCGTATACGCGGGCGACTGGATACAATTGCCGGCTGGGTTGGTTGAGGATCTTGACTGGCTCTGCACCGGTGGAAGGTCTATCAGAATAAGTTACGCGGCCTTTTTCATCGACACTGCGGTATATTTCGGTAGCAAATGACGCCGGGGCAGCAAAATTGAGAATCAAGCAAAAGATCAGATAATATTTTTTGCTGAAGAACATGATGTTATCTTGAGAAAATGGTGTGTGTCATATTTGATAGATCACTTATAACGCCATGGTATGCTAAACCCAGAGAAATATGGCAAAATGAAAAAATTCAGCGGTTACTGCGCGTTAGGACTAGAAAGTGAATTTATGCAAAAAAATGAAATACTATCAGTTAAATGGCTATCGGTACTGCTTGGATAAAGCCTATTTCGGTTCTCTCTTTCACAGCGTATAAAAATTCTGAAATAAATCAGATCAAATGTACCGTATGCGTCAAACACAATGCGTTTGACATACTTTGTACAACGGAGTGCTTTAATTAATGGAAATTGATAAGGTCATTGATTCCACTTTTGAACCTGTTTCAAATGCTGTGGCGTCGGTAGTTTTTTACAGTGTTCAATTATTGGATCTTGAGATCAAGTTGATATTGATTTGGCTGGTTGCTGCGGCACTTTTTTTTACCGTATACCTTGGTTTTATCAATATTCGCTATTTCAAGCACGCCATCGATGTTTTGCGCGGGAAACATGATAGCGGAAATTCAAACGGACATATCAGCCGGTTTCAGGCTTTGATGACTTCTCTGTCGGCAACCATTGGTCTGGGTAATATTGCGGGTGTGGCAGTTGCC
The DNA here is from genome assembly GCF_019752415.1 of Nitrosomonas sp. Taxonomy (GTDB): domain Bacteria; phylum Pseudomonadota; class Gammaproteobacteria; order Burkholderiales; family Nitrosomonadaceae; genus Nitrosomonas. The sequence goes on along the minus strand of NZ_JAIEME010000087.1, from coordinate 16,224 downwards.
ATTTCAGTGGGGGGGCCGGGTGCTACATTCTGGATGGCCATTATGGGCATTTTAAGTATGTCGACCAAGTTTGTTGAAGTCACCTTGGGGATTAAATACCGGCAATATGGAAGCAAGCACAATCCGAATAGCATATCGGGAGGCCCGATGTATTATCTGCGCGGCGCGTTTGATCGCCTACAGCAGCCTAAAATGGGCAGGTTTATGGCGGGATTGTTTGCGGTATGCTGTATTGGCGGCACCATCGGTGCGGGCGGCTTGTTTCAGGCTAATCAGGCCTATCAACAAGTATTGGTTGTGACGGGCGGCGATACCAGTTTTTGGGCTGATAAGGGTTGGCTTTTTGGTTTGTTTATGGCCATTCTGGTTGGAATGGTGATTATTGGCGGCATCCAATGGATTGCGGCCGTAGCTGGGCGTGTGGTTCCGGTGATGGCGATCATTTATATCATCGCTGGTTTGGTAGTGATCGGTGTTCACCATGCGGCAATCCCCGGTGCATTAAGAACCATTTTTGAGATGGCACTGTATCCGCAGGCAGGCATTGGCGCTTTAATGGGTGCGCTGCTAATGGGTGTACAGCGCGCTACATTTTCCAATGAAGCCGGGTTGGGTTCATCGGCGATTGCACATTCCGCGGTAAAAACCGATGTGCCGGTCAGTCAGGGAATGGTTGCAATGCTCGGCCCATTTATTGATACTGTGGTGGTTTGTATGGTTACTGCTTTGGTGATTGTCATATCCGGTACTTATGTGGAGGGTGGTGGCATTGAAGGGGTGCAATTGGCTTCTCGTGCGTTTGCGTCCGGCATTTCGTGGTTTCCTTACGTGTTATCCTTAACGGTTTTTCTGTTTGCCTATTCCACCATGATTTCGTGGTCTTACTATGGACTAATATGCACGACGTATTTATTTGGTGAGCGGCTTGTCATAACAGGGCTATATAAAATTTTATTTTGCGCGTTCATTATCATTGGTGCCTCAGCGCAATTATCCAATATTATTTTATTTACCGATTCGATGGTGTTTGCTATGGCGATTCCCAATATCATTGGGCTATATATGCTGGCACCCGAGATCAAGAATGATCTGCGGGTTTACTTGCAGGATCTGAAGGAAAAAACAGAAAAACGAGCGTGAGAACGCATATAGCGCAATATTTCAAAGGAAAGTGGATTAAAATTGTGACTCGCCCGGTTTTGCGGATAATCAATCAATTTATAGCGCGTCAATTTTAAAGCCAAATCACCGTATGACAGCTGAAACTCTAATTGAGGTCAATGACCTGAATTTTTCCTATGACACGCGCGCGATCCTGAAAGGCATTCAGATGTCCATGCCGCGAGGTCAAGTCGTGGCTATCATGGGAGGGAGCGGGTCGGGTAAAACGACGCTACTCAAATTGATTGGTGGCACAATTCAGCCAACTTCCGGATACGTGAAATTTGCTGGAGAAGTCGTGCACGAGCTCAATCGCGATGCGCTATTCAAGCTGCGACGTAAGATGGGTATGCTGTTTCAGTTTGGCGCGTTGTTTACCGATTTGTCGGTTTTTGACAATGTCGCATTTCAGATGCGCGAACATACTAATTTGCCGGAATCGATGATTCGTGATTTGGTATTAATGAAATTGCATGCAGTGGGTTTACGCGGGGCGCATCACCTAATGCCTAATGAGTTATCCGGCGGTATGGCGCGGCGCGTTGCTTTGGCGCGTTCCATCGCGCTGGATCCGATGTTGATTATGTACGATGAGCCTTTTACCGGACTGGATCCGATTTCATTGAGTGTGATTGGAAACTTAATACGCCGGTTGAGCGATGCATTGGGTATGACGTCCATCGTCGTGACACATGATGTGCAAGAATCTTTGAAAATTGTGGATTATGTTTATTTCATTGCGGATGGCGTGATAGCCGCCGAAGGCACGCCAAAAGAAGTGCGAGAATCGATCGCGCCTTTCGTGCATCAGTTTGTTCATGGTGAAGAGGATGGGCCGGTGCCGTTTCATTACCCTGCACAGACTTATAAAAAGGATTTGAATCTGGAGGATAATTTTGCCTAATCGGATCGTGTCCAATATTCAGAATATCGGGCATCGGGTGATTGAAAGCGTTTGGCGGCTGGGTGTTGCCAGTCGCTTTTTTATCCTGGTTTTATTAAAATCCGGCACCAGTTTGCGCCGTTTTAATCTGGTTATCCGTGAATTGTATTTCACCGGTGTTTTGTCTCTGATCATTATTGTCGTATCCGGATTGTTTGTGGGTATGGTGCTGGGGCTTCAGGGCTATGAGACATTGCAGAAATACGGCTCGGAATCAGCGGTGGGTACACTGGTTGCCTTATCATTAGTGCGTGAACTGGGTCCGGTTGTCGCCGCGTTATTGTTTGCCAGCCGTGCCGGTTCTGCGATAACCGCGGAAATAGGATTAATGAAAGCGACGGAACAACTGGCGGCTATGGGGATGATGGCGGTTGATCCGATTGCACGTGTGGTGGCACCGCGTTTCTGGGCTGGCGTGATTTCCATGCCGTTTTTGGCGGCGATATTTTCTGTAATGGGTGTGTTTGGCGGTTATCTGGTGACAGTGGTATTCATTGGCGTGGATGAAGGCTCCTTTTGGTCGCAAATGCAAAGTGCGGTTGATTTTAGATTTGATATCTTAAACGGTTTTATTAAAAGCTGTTTTTTTGGGGTGGCCGTCACAGCCATTGCGGTTTTTGAAGGCTACGATGCACCGCCCACGGCAGAGGGCGTGTCAGGGGCGACGACACGAACTGTGGTCACTTCATCGTTAGTAATTTTAGGACTTGATTTTATTTTGACCGCTTTTATGTTTAGAGGGGTAGGTTGATGCAGCGGACAACAATGGACTTGTGGGTGGGATTATTTGTAGTCACGGGTGTTATTGCACTCATGATATTGAGTCTCAAAGTGGGTAATCTGAATGTTTATAATCCTTCACAGAGCTATGTCATCACCGGAAATTTTGAAAATATCGGCGGACTGAAAGTTCGCGCACCGGTAAAAGGCGCTGGCGTAGTGGTTGGGCGTGTAACCGATATTCAATTCAGCACGCAAACTTATGACGCGATCGTTACCATGAGCCTGGATAGCCGGTTTACATTCCCGAAAGACACTTTTGCCAGCATCTTGACGTCAGGTTTGCTGGGCGAGCAGTATATCGGATTGGCTGCGGGCGGGGATGACGTGATGTTAAAAGACGGCGATAAAGTCATGAAAACCAATTCAGCCATGGTGCTTGAAGAACTGATCGGGCGTTTTTTATTTGATAAAGCGGCTAAAGATGATTCTTTATGATTGAGCGGATATTTGTTAATTTTATTCTTGTTGGTTTAGTATTGCATATTACTTAAAATTTTGGTGAGGGAACAATGAAAAGATTTCTTGGAATAACTGTATTGCTACTTTCTAATTTGTTAGTTTTTCCCGCATGGTCAATGGATTTAGCGCCTGACAGACTGGTCGATAAAACCGTTAAGGAAGTGATGGAGATTATCCAGAAAGATGAAGCATTGAAAAATGGCGATCGGGATAAAATGCATGATCTGATTGAAACTAAGATACTGCCGCATTTCAATTTTTCACGCATGACCCAGCTTGCAATGGGGCAGCACTGGTCAAAAGCAGTGCCGGAGCAACAAAACAAACTGGTGAATGAATTTCGTACACTGCTGGTGCGCACGTATTCCAATGCATTGACCAGTTATAATAAGGAAACGATTAATGTAAACCCGATCAAGCAATTGGGCGATCAGGTGGAGACAACAGTCCGGACTGTCGTCATTCAAGGGAACGGAAAAGAACCGGTGCCAATTGATTACAGCATGGAAAAAAAACCGGATGGCTGGAAAGTTTATGATGTGACGGTTGCCGGGGTGAGTCTGGTAACGAACTATCGCGGAACTTTTAACAGTCAAGTCCGCAAGGGTGGTGTCGAAGGATTGCTTAAGGCATTAACAGATAAGAATAAATCTTTGGAAGGTAAGAAATAATACCGGCGGATGAATAATCTGGATGCTTTGGTATCAATAGTTTTTCGCGATGACGATACAGTTATCGTGCAAGGTCCGGTAACCATTGATAATGTTGTGAAGCTGACTGAGGATGGGATTGCATTGTTCGACGACCATCCCTTAACGGTTGATCTGGCTAAAGTGACTGAAGTGGATTCAACGATTATTAGTATGTTACTGGAGTGGTTGCGTGCGACACGCAAGAATACTAATTCTTTGCAGTTTATTAATATGCCGGAAAGCCTTAAAAGCCTGATTCAGTTATATGATGTGGTGGAATTGTTCCCGGCTTCAATCAATCAAACCACAAGCAAGCGCGCTATCTGATCAGGCTAAATCCTGCTGATCTTTGAAACCCTGAGCCAATCTTTTTTTGATCTATCCATTGAATGTTGCCTGCCATTGAAGTCAAACAAGTGTGTAAGCACTTTGGTAATTTACGTGCATTAACCGATATTGATCTTGAAATTCATGCGGGAGAATTCTTTGCTTTGCTGGGACCTAACGGCGCCGGTAAAACAACACTGATCAGCATTATTGCCGGTTTGACTCTTGCCAACAAAGGTTCAGTGCATGTGATGGGGCACGATGTGCGTACACAATATCAGCAAGCCCGCCGGAATTTGGGTGTGGTGCCGCAAGAACTGGTTTTTGATCCTTTTTTCACCGTACGCGAAGTACTGTTAATCCAATCCGGCTATTACGGCATCAAGGAAAATTCCCGGTGGGTTGATGAGATCATTGAACGCCTGGATCTTTCTGACAAAGCGAATGCAAACATGCGTGCACTATCAGGCGGTATGAAACGCCGTGTTTTGGTTGCGCAAGCGCTAGTGCACAAGCCACAGGTTATTATTCTGGATGAGCCGACGGCTGGTGTGGATGTTGAGTTACGCCAGACACTCTGGGATTTTATCAAGCAGCTCAATCAAGATGGACACACAATTGTTCTGACTACGCATTATCTCGAAGAAGCGGAAACGTTGTGTCATCGGGTTGCGATGCTGAAAGAAGGAGAAATAGTTGCACTGGATAGTACGAAAAACTTGATTGGAAAAATGATCGCCGGGAAATCGGTACGGCTACGACTGGTGCCGGACAGGTTGCCACCCACATTGCAGCCATTACAAATCAGTCATCACGACGGAATAGCCGAACTTAGAATTGAAAACTATGCACAAGTGGAATTTATTTTGTCGTCATTGCGAGTCGCGGATATCCAGATACTGGAAATGCATTTGCAGCAGCCGGATCTGGAGGATGTTTTTGTCAGCATCATGAGAAAAAGCGGGAGCCAATCGAAATGACCGGATTTCTTACGTTGCTCTATAAAGAATTGTTGCGGTTCTGGAAAGTCGGTTTTCAAACGATCCTGGCGCCGATGGTCTCTACTTTGCTGTATTTGCTGATTTTTCTTCATGTGTTGGAAGCGCATGTGGAAGTTTATCCAGGTGTTGCTTATACCGTTTTCCTGGTTCCGGGTCTGGTGATGATGGCTGTCATACAAAATGCATTTGCCAACGCATCGTCCAGCATGATTCAGTCAAAAATCAGCGGTAATATTGTGTTTATCTTGTTGTCGCCATTGTCTTATCGCGCCATTTTCTTTGCCTATATTTTGGCATCGATTGTGCGTGGATTGTTGGTCGGCTTGGGGGTTTATTTGGTGACACTGGTGTTTTTTGATATTCCGCTGCAACTGCCGCTGTGGGCGCTGTTGTTTGTTATATTAGGTAGTGCGATTTTGGGTGCGCTGGGTTTGATCGCTGGTATCTGGGCCGATAAGTTCGATCAATTGGCAGCTTTTCAGAATTTTATCATTATGCCGCTGTCATTTTTATCCGGTGTGTTCTACACCATACACTCATTACCCATCGCCTGGCAGTACTTGTCTCACCTCAATCCTTTCTTTTATATGATCGATGGATTCCGCTATGGCTTCTTTGGCGTATCGGATATTTCGCCTTATATTAGCTTGTTGATTGTGGCAATATGTTTACTGGCCATTTCCCTATTGGCCATTCGTATGCTCAAAGCCGGGTATAAATTGCGCTACTAGATTCATTGTTTTGATACCAGTTGCTTATTTTGCAACCTAATAAATTGCGTGAAGGAGACTGAAATGCTGACAGCTGAAAACGTAAAAATCTATATCGAATCCTCGTTGCCGTGTGAATACGTAGCGGTAGAAGGAGATGATGGTAATCACTTTCACGCGTTGATCGTAAGCGCGGAATTCAACGGGAAAAATATGATCCAGCAGCATCAGCTGGTGTATAAGTCGCTGGGGGACCGGATGAAACAGGAAATTCATGCGCTATCGATGAAAACGCTGACACCGGAGCAATGGGCTAACCAGTCTTGAACCGGGAATTGAGAAAACTTGTTTTAAGGTGGCAATACAAACCTTAAAACAGTCTGATCAACCGGTAATTCGTTATAATCTCCTCTTTTATTGCTAAATTTGGAATTCCATTGTTTAGAATACTTGGTGCCTTAGCGGGCTTCTTCATCCTTGGTTTCTTAGGCATTTTCCTAGGTTACTTTGTCGGAAGCATCATTGATCGATTCAGAGCTTTTGGTTCGGCTGGGATGAATCCATTGAATGCTTCGCGCCGTCAGTCGATTTTCCTGGAAACTGTTTTTATTTTGATGGGAAAATTGGCCAAATCGGATGGTCGTGTTTCAGAGACTGAAGTGTCGCATGTGCAGCAATTCATGCAGAAACTTGGTATGACACCGGATCATCGGCTAAAGGCAATTGCATTGTTCAAGGAAGGCGCTTCAGCAGACTACGATATCCATCCCAAAATTAATGAATTCCTGGCTGTATGCGGCCCTTCCAATAATTTGAAACAAATGCTGCTGGTTTATCTCATTATCATGGGATTATCCGATGGCCAATTAAACTCTGCCGAAGAAGAGTTTCTTATTGTAGTTGCTGGGCGCCTTGGATATAGCCCAGCCGCATTTAAGCAATTGCTCGACATGGTACTGAATCAGATGCATTTCGCCGGTGGTCAAAGCACATCAGTCAGTGCTTTGGAAGATGCGTATAAAGCACTGGGTGTCAGCAAAGAGAATACCGATCAAGAAATTAAACATGCCTATCGTAAATTAATGAGTCAATATCATCCCGACAAATTAATGGGGCAGGGCGTGCCGGAAGAAATGATCGCTGTGGCGACGGAGCAGGCGAAAGAAGTGCAGACTGCTTATGATTTGATCAAAAAGAATCGGGATCAGAGTCGTGCCGCAGCTTAGGAAAGTGTTGACCAGGTCCTTCGGCAAGCTCAGGACGAACGGCAAAATGTTGATTCCGCTCGTAGTGAACTTGTCGAACTATGGACGTAATCAACTTATCCAGAGTTTCCCTAGTTGATAAAGCTGTTTGAATAAAACGCCCTGAAATAATGAAACCGCTGTTATTTAGTTTTCGCCGTTGTCCTTTTGCGATCCGTGCCCGATTGGCGATCAAAGTCAGCGGCGTTGAAGTGGATACGCACGAAGTCAGTTTGCGTGCCAAACCCAAAGAAATGCTGGAATGCTCACCGAAAGGCACGGTACCGGTACTAAAGTTTTCTGACGGCCGCGTGCTCGAACAAAGTCTGGATATCATGCAGTGGGCGCTGTCTATCAATGACCCGGAGCACTGGCTGGATAGCGATCCGGGCGCTTTGGCTGAGATCATTGCACTGATCAAGCAAAACGACGAATCATTTAAACCGGCGCTGGATCTCTACAAATATGCCGTTCGCTTTCCGGAGCATTCGGAAGCGTATTACCGGGAGCAAACTGAGCCGTTTCTAACCGAATTGAACGCACGCTTGAGCAAGGATGGTTATCTGATGGGCGGGCGTTACACACTGGCGGACATGGCAATCTTTCCATTCATCCGGCAATTTTCCAATGTCAATCCGGATTGGTTTTATGCCTCTCATTATCATCATCTGGTAGCATGGTTGGATCGGTTGATCGGTTCAGAATTGTTTCAAAGCATCATGCAGAAAGAAGCTGATTAACAGGCTATTGAAATACGTACTCGAGGAAGGTGGTGCATCATAGAGAGGAACCGAGAAGTGTCGTAGTGGCAAAGGCACAGAATTTCGTAGAGTATTTCCCCCTTTAGGGAAACTCTGAATAACCTTCAATGCCATTACGAACGAAGTGAGGAGTCTTTGGTAATCAACTTGCGATTCCCCGTAGTCTTGCCGCGGGGATAGGTGCGGCGCACGAAGAATTTATTTATAAGAACCCTCTGATGTACCATCACTCGGTACATTGCGCTTACGCTGAATGCATCCTACGATCTAAAAAGACAAGTCAAACTGTGTTAATCTAACTTCAAGTCTGTATACTTCGAAGTATTATGAGTTGCTTCTATCGACTATAAGCCGTATAAACCATCTGGAGTCAGCCTATGAAGTTTTCTATTTACCGCTATGATCCCGATAAAGATGAAAAACCTTATATGCAGGATTACGACATTCAATTGGCGGCGACCGACAAGATGCTATTGGATGCGTTGCTGCGAATTAAATCGATTGATGACAGCCTGAGTCTTCGTCGTTCCTGCCGTGAAGGGGTGTGCGGTTCGGATGCAATGAATATTAATGGCAGTAATGGGCTGGCTTGCATTACATCGCTTAGTAGCTTAAAAGAGCCGGTAGAGATACGTCCACTACCCGGATTGCCGGTTATTCGCGATTTGATTGTGGATATGACGCAATTTTTCCACCAATATCATTCCGTCAAACCTTATCTCATTAATAATGATCCGCCACCGGAAACAGAGCGGTTACAGTCACCCGAAGACAGGGCGGCTTTGGATGGCGCGTACGAGTGTATTTTATGTGCTTGTTGTACAACATCCTGTCCTTCTTTCTGGTGGAATCCGGATAAATTCGTAGGGCCAGCGGGTTTATTGCAAGCTTACCGCTTTCTTGCTGATAGCCGGGATCAGGCCACTGCTGAGAGATTGGATAATCTGGAAGACCCTTACCGGTTGTTTCGTTGTCATTCCATCATGAATTGCGTTGCTTCATGTCCAAAAGGCTTAAATCCGACCAGCGCGATTGGCAAAATCAAGGATATGATGGTAAAAAGAATGGTATGAAGGAATTCGAACGCGCACGCTGGCGATGCCGGCGCGGCCTGCTTGAATTGGATATTGTTTTGCAACGTTTCATGGATCAGTACTACACGCAGTTGGATGAATCAGGGTTGGAACAATTTGAACGATTGTTAGCATTACCGGATAATGATTTGTGGGATTTGATCACGGCAAGACAAATCAATACAGATGATCAGTGGCGGCAGGTATTGGAATTATTACAAAAGAGTTAGATTTCGGATGGTATTCTGAAGATCCTGAAATCTTCTGATAGTGCATACTAATCAATCAATGCGACATGTGGAGAAGTAAAATGGCACAAAAAGGCATAGCAACATTAAATCTTAATGATGGCAGCGCACCCATAGAACTACCCGTTTTATCAGGAACGATGGGGCCCGATGTGGTTGATATTCGCGCACTGCATGCAAAAAGTGGCGTATTTACTTATGATCCAGGGTATCTGTCGACGGCCAGCAATAGCTCTAACATTACCTTTATTGATGGGGACAAAGGCATTTTGTTATACCGTGGATATCCCATCGAACAACTCGCGAGAAACTGTGATTTTATCGATGTTTGTCATTTGTTGATGAAAGGTGAACTGCCCGATACGCAACAGAAATCAGAATTTGATCGTTCGATTAAAGATCATTCGATGTTGCACGAGCAATTGGTCAGGTTTTTTAGCGGATTCCGGCGTGATGCACACCCAATGGCAGTCATGGTGGGTGTCGTGGGTGCTCTATCTGCCTTTTATCATGAAGCTTTGAATATTTCGGATCCGGCGTATCGGGAACTATCCGCTTTCCGGTTGATAGCAAAATTGCCGACGATTGCGGCAATGGCCTATAAATATAATATCGGTCAACCCTTTATCTATCCCCAAAATCGATTAGGTTACGCGGAAAACTTCCTGCATATGATGTTTGCCGTGCCGAGTGAAAAATATGAAGCGAATCCTGTGATTGTTCGCGCGCTGGATCGGATCCTGATTTTACATGCCGATCATGAACAAAATGCTTCCACTTCAACCGTTCGACTGGTCGGCTCCAGCGGTGCGAATCCTTTTGCTTGCGTTTCGGCAGGGATTTCTTGTTTGTGGGGGCCTGCGCATGGCGGTGCCAATGAAGAGTGCCTAAAAATGCTGGAGGAAATCGGTGACGTTTCGCGCATTGATGAATATATCAAACGCGCTAAAGATAAAGACAGTAACTACCGGCTGATGGGTTTCGGTCACCGCGTCTATAAGAATTTTGACCCGCGCGCCAAATTAATGCGCGAAACCTGTCATGAAGTTCTGGATGAACTGGGCTTACACAATGACCGCTTATTTAAGCTGGCGTTGCAATTAGAAAAGATTGCATTGGAAGATGAATATTTTATTTCCAGGAAATTGTATCCTAACGTGGATTTTTATTCGGGAATCGTACAGCGCGCCCTGGGGATACCGACCAGCATGTTTACCGCTATTTTTGCCATGGCCAGAACAGTGGGGTGGGTGGCACAATGGAGTGAAATGGTTTCAGATCCGACCCATAAGATTGGGCGTCCACGTCAATTGTATACCGGCACAGCGATGCGGGATATACCCAGTTCGTATTCAAGAAAATAGCTTTCTTTTATAAAGGCTGCCAATCTTATGAGCAAGCAGTTGTTTGATGATTCCCTTTTATCCGGCGCAAACGCTTCGTTTATTGAAGCGGTTTATGAAGATTATCTGCATAACCCGAATTCGGTTGCATCAGCCTGGCGTGAATACTTTGATCAGTTGGCTAGGCAACCGGATAGCGCTGCCAATAAACACCCCCAAGGAGTAGTCAGCAGCACTTCCGTTGCGACAGCCACAACCTATTCCGGGTCAGACAGTCAAACCACACTGCCGGAAGTGATGACCGCTGATTCTGATGATCGCCAGCAAGTCGCGGTCCTGCAGCTTATCAACATGTACCGTTATCTGGGCCTGAACCAGGCCAAGCTGGATCCGCTTGGACTCAAACAACAAGCTGATGTACCCGAACTGGATCCTGCTTATTTCGGATTCACCGAAGCGGATAGGGATAAGGTATTTAATACTGGTTCATTAGTGGGACCTGAGCGTGCCACGTTGCGTGAAATTCTGCAAATCTTGCGGGAAACTTATTGCGGTTCTGTCGGTGCGGAGTATATGTATATTTCTTCAGTCGAACAGAAACGCTGGATACAAGCGCGATTGGAAGGTCAGCGATCGAACCCGGACTATTCGAACGAATACAAACGCCATATTCTTGAGCGGCTCAATGCGGCTGAAGGACTTGAAAAGTACCTGCATACTCGTTATGTCGGACAGAAACGTTTTTCCGGGGAAGGCAATGAGAGTCTTATTCCTCTGCTGGATTGTTTAATTCATCGCGCAGGCAAAACCGGGATTCAACAGATTGTGATGGGCATGGCGCATCGTGCCAGACTCAATGTGCTGGTGAACACGCTGGGTAAGATGCCTGCCGATCTTTTTCGCGAATTTGAAGAAAAACAACCCCAGGAATTGCCGTCGGGTGATGTGAAATATCATCAAGGATTTTCTTCCGCAATTAAAACATCGGATGGCATTGTTCGATTGGCTTTGGCTTTTAATCCCTCACATCTGGAAATTGTCAATCCAGTGGTCGAAGGCTCGGTGCGCGCACGCCAGCATTTGTTAAACGATAAACTGGGCGACAAAGTGCTGCCGGTATTAATACATGGCGATGCGGCATATGCCGGGCAAGGGGTAGTTATGGAAACACTCAATTTGTCACAAACCCGTGGGTATGGTACGGGTGGCACGGTGCATATCATCATCAATAATCAGATTGGATTCACCACATCCGATCCACGCGACAGTCGCTCGACATTATATTGCACGGATGTTTCAAAAATGATCGAAGCGCCGATTTTCCATGTCAACGGCGATGACCCAGAAGCCGTGATTATGGTGACTGAGCTGGCATTTGATTTTCGTATGCGGTTTCATAAAGATGTCGTGATTGACATGGTTTGTTTCCGCCGTCTGGGCCACAATGAGCAGGATGAACCCATGGTGACGCAACCGAGAATGTATCAGATTATCAGCAAACATCCCGGTACCCGCAAACGCTATGTAGATAAACTTGTGGCAGAAGGCGTGATTAAACCGGAAGATGCGGATGACCTGGTTCAATCCTACCGGAATGCCATGGATGAAGGCGTTAATCCCAATAAAGCTGTTTGTTATGACTATAAATCCCCTTATACCATCAATTGGGAACCTTTTCTCAAGCCGTTTAAATGGAACGAAAAAGTTAAAACCGGTGTTGCAATTGAAACGTTGAAACAGCTTGCGGTGCGGTTGACGGATATCCCTGAAGGCTTCAGACTGCAACAAAGGGTTGAAAAGATAATTGCCGACCGGCGTTTGATGGGAAGTGGAGAATTGCCGCTGGATTGGGGAATGGCGGAGAATCTAACCTACGCAGCCTTGCTGAAGGAAGGTTATCCGGTGAGACTCTCGGGTCAGGATTCGGGACGAGGCACTTTCTTTCATCGTCATGCGGTATTACATGACCAGGTAACAGCGGATCAAGACGAGCGTGTTTATGTTCCGTTGCGTCATATCTATCCCGAACAACCGGATTTTGTTGTCATTGATTCGATGTTGTCCGAAGAAGCGGTATTGGGCTTTGAATATGGTTATGCAACCACGCAACCGAATGAGTTGGTTGTCTGGGAAGCGCAGTTTGGTGATTTTGCCAATGGTGCGCAAGTGGTGATCGATCAATTTATTGCATCCGGTGAAGCCAAGTGGGGGCGCGTATGCGGTTTGGTGATGATGCTGCCGCATGGCTATGAGGGGCAGGGCCCAGAGCACTCTTCCGCGCGGCTGGAGCGTTATCTGCAACTGTGCGCGAATTATAATATTCAGGTGTGCGTGCCTTCCACACCGGCACAAATGTTTCATGTGCTGCGGCGGCAAATGATCCGCCCGCTCCGCAAGCCGCTGATCATTATGAGTCCCAAAAGCATGCTGCGGCATAAAGAATCCGTGTCGAATCTGGAAGATTTAGCGAATGGTCATTTTTATCCGGTCATACCCGAAACTGAGAGTCTGGATTCCAAAAAAGTGAGACGCATCATCGCTTGTAGCGGAAAGATTTATTACGAGCTGATGACTTATCGCAGAGAACAGCAAATAACGGATATGGCGATTATTCGCCTGGAGCAGCTTTATCCATTTCCACATGAGGAGTTTCAGGCGGAAATCGATCGTTTCATTAATGCCAAATCGGTGATCTGGTGCCAGGAAGAACCAGGGAATCAAGGCGCATGGCATCGCATTCAGCACTATCTGCGACGGCATATGCGGCCGGACCAGATACTTGGTTACGCGTTGCGAGAATCTTCAGCCTCGCCGGCAGTGGGTTATACGGCCCGTCATAAATTTACGCAGAATGAATTAATCGTGGCAGCATTCAGAAATAAAATCTAGAAAGAGGGCACCATGCTAGTTGAAGTCAAAGTACCCATGTTATCTGAATCCGTAGCGGAAGCTACCTTAATATCCTGGCATAAAAAAACAGGCGACTACGTCAACCGGTCCGAAAACCTGATTGATGTCGAAACCGACAAAGTGGTACTTGAACTGCCTGCACCCAGTGCCGGTGTATTAACCAAAATTTTAAAAAAAGATGGCGCAACGGTTGCTAGCGGTGAAGTCATCGCGATGATTGAGACGGAAGCAACCGATAAACCAGCATCTATTGCGGAAAAGCAGACTGAAACACCAGCCGTAAAAAGTATTGAAACGATCAGCGCCAAAGGCGATGAACAAGCGGTACCGCTATTGATGCCCGCTGCGCACAAACTGGCAGAAGCAAATAACCTGAAAGCGGTAGAAATCAGTGCCATTCATGGGACTGGTTTGGGCGGACGTGTTACTAAAGAAGATGTGCAAGCGTATATGGAAAGCAAATCCAGCTCGACAGCAGATGCCGAGACTAAATCCGGTTCAGCCAGTACACCAGCGCCACTTGTTCCGGGTGCGCGTGTGGAACGCAGAGTGGCCATGTCCAGACTGCGGCAGCGGGTTGCGGAACGTCTGGTGCAATCGCAATCCACAGCAGCGATTCTGACCACGTTTAATGAAGTCAATATGCAGGCGATTATTGATCTGCGCGCACGCTATAAAACCGAATTTGAGAAGGAATATGGCGTTAAGCTAGGTTTCATGTCGTTCTTTGTTAAAGCCGTTATTGCCGCGTTAAAGAAATATCCGATTATTAATGCATCCGTTGAAGGCAAAGACATTGTTTATCACGATTACTACGACATCGGCATCGCCGTCGGCAGCCCGCGTGGGCTGGTAGTGCCGGTTATCCGTGATGCAGATCGTTTAACGCTGGCCGGGATTGAGCTGCAGATCGCCGAATTTGCCAAGCGCGCGCAAGACGGCAAGCTAACCATTGAGGAACTCAGTGGCGGTACTTTCTCGATTACCAATGGTGGTGTATTCGGCTCCATGCTGTCCACGCCGATCATTAATCCACCGCAAAGCGCTATTCTTGGCATTCATGCAACCAAGGAACGGGTAGTGGTCGAAAACGGCCAAATCGTGATCCGTCCGATGAATTATCTGGCTTTGTCTTATGATCACCGGATTATTGATGGCCGGGAGGCGGTGTTGTCTCTGGTGGTAATGAAAGAAGCGCTGGAATATCCGATGAGTCCGTTGCTGGAGAAATGAGAAGATCTCAGAGGAACACTGTATTGGAGAAAGGATTATTGCAAGGATTCAGGATTTCTATTAACCTTACATTTCTGATTTTATAACTTAAAAAATAAATTTATTTCAAATGTATTTAAAGAGAATTTCTATGAAAGAAAATCTTATTGTTTTATCTCTCATTACGTTAGGCTTAGTAACGGGAACGGTTTCTGCAAATCCAATTACCAGTGATTTGCCCAGCTCTACTTATGTTGTCAAGGATAACCTGGCGTGGACCTGGGCTTCCCCGGTTAATGTACAACATTGGATAAGTAACGAGCTTTTTGCGCCTAGCTTTCATAGTGGTTGGCGCTACGCAACGCAAGCAGAAATGCTTAATATGCCTACTTTGGAGGAATTTGGTTTCGGTGCTATTAATTCGGCGGCGTACTGGAATTCGGCCTATACGCATGTCGATGCTTCAGATTTTGAAAAAGGCCACGTATCAAGCCGATGGGGACATGATGTATGGGATACCTTTTATGTTTCCTCTATTCCGGAGCCAAAAACCTACGCCATGCTGCTTGTTGGGATGGGGCTGCTGTATCTTTTAGCACGCCGGAGAGCTGAAAGAATGCTTTGAGGAAGCTCTTTAAGTAATTTATTTCAGTCTTTGTGCAAAGCTATCGGTAAAGTAGCTAGTATTGGTATTATTGTGCGATTAATAGCAGTAATTTTTAGCAGATTGCATAGTATTTTCCCCCTGATGCTAATTTTCAGGGTTGTTGGGCGGAATTATTCTGTGGTTGGCATTACACCTTAAGGACATGGTAGAGATTAGCCAAGGCAAACAACAGATAAAGCTGTTATGCATTCGTGAGCAATCCTCGGTAACGGACTTTGGTATAAGCAAATTGTCTTTTAATAATACGAGACGGATGCTCAACCTTAGCGCGAAGTGAAGCCAACATGCGATTGAGCTCGGCAGTTCTGCTGGCAATACTCACTGCGCTTGCGTTTGAATGGCATACCCTATACCGGTTTTTCCGATTGTCGTTGTGCTTCCAGATTGGATCATCGCGAGTATAAGCCCGATCACCCAATACAATCCCTCCTCGCCAAGTATCAGTGCATCAATCATGTTGCCATCGGCTACTTTGGCCCAGGCTATGACCAGGCCGGAATCGGTATTTACGCCTATGTGTGCTTTTAATCCAGACTAACAGTTGTTGTTCTTGGCTCTGTAGCAATTAATTGTTGAATTGTTAGTCGAATATGCATCGGAATGTAAAAAGAGGTATACATCATGAAAGCAGTTGAATTCAGAGATTGGATAAAATCAATTGAACGGATGAACCGCAATCAGCGAGACAAG
>NZ_JAIEME010000074.1 GCF_019752415.1 Nitrosomonas sp. | reverse complement strand
TGGTGGTTGGACTTTGCAGCTTATACTTGGGGCGGCGTTAGTGATTTCTGTATCACACCGGCTTATGTGTTCCTGCTACCGGCTTATGCTTCGTTATGGCTGGCTGGCCGCTGGTACGCCAAGCGATACCAATTTACATGGCATACCGTAGCGCCGCTTTCTCTCAGTGTCATGGCGGGTTTAATTTTGTGTGAATTATTCTCCGGCGGCGGGTTTTATTTTTTCTCCGGTCGTATTGCCGAAACATCCGTGAGCGAATTCATCGAGCAAGTGATCAAATACTTCCCGCTTTATATCGAGACATTCGTTTTCTATTTGGGCATCGCCGTGGTGATGCATACGCTATTCACGTTGATTATTCAGCAATTTAATCCACGCAACACCACAGCGGGTTAGCAGCATGGTTGATTCCGAGCGCTCTGAGCGCCACCGCACACGCATGCAGCGGAAAAAAGAATTAATCGATGCAGCGATTGCGCGCGCTGATCGTGAACAAGGCTTATTGCTGGTTCACACCGGTAATGGCAAGGGAAAATCCAGCTCGGCATTTGGCATGATTGCACGGGCACTGGGTCATGGCATGCGCGTGGGGGTGGCGCAATTTATCAAAGGGCGCTCGGATACTGGTGAAGAAGCCTTTTTCCGTAAACAGGAAAATGTCATCTGGCATGTGCTGGGTGAAGGCTTCACCTGGGATACGCGAAATCTGGAGCGCGATACAGAAACAGCGCAACGCGGCTGGGCCATTGTGCAGGAAATGCTACGCGATCCGTCGCTCGATCTAATCATACTTGACGAGCTGACTTATCCGCTCAAGTTTGGCTGGCTGGATTTAACCAAAGTACTGGGCGATCTGAAAAACCGCCCGCCCATGCAGCATGTCGTCATTACCGGGCGCGGCGCACCCGAGGCGCTCTGTGAAGCTGCGGATACCGTCACCGAAATGACGGATATTAAACATGCTTTTCGGGCTGGCATTCAGGCACAGAAAGGCATAGATCTGTAACCTTATGAGCAAAAATATTGCTTCAGGATACTGAACGACTACTATCTATAGTGTCCTCAGAAAGTTAGAAGACATTATGACTGTAGCCAATCTTGCATTTTGACGAGCGAGATCACTTCAGCCAATCCGGTTATTTTCGAGTAAGTATCCCCCGGTAGGACACTTCATTGCGCAGAATGGTGAGCCGGGTGCAATCGGGTTTCACTTGCCGGAACAGCCCGCATCAAGAATTGTAACAAACTACCATCAACCGTTTTGAGATGAGGCATCATGAGGGGATATCTAACCAATTAATTGATTCATAATCAGAACATTCTGAGCAATTCATCCAGATGATGACAGACTCCTAGAATACTTTGAAACAAGAGTAAGCTATCCCCATGATAAAAGCGAGCGTTGTAACAAAGATTGTAATTATCGCGACGGCATTGTTGCCGGCACTGATGGTAATTTCTTCGTTGCCGCTCAATCTCTACGGATTCGGTATTTTGTCGGGCTGGCTTGGGATGGGACTGATTTCCGCCAGTTTACTATTGATGATCCGTGAGCCAGTTTGGACGGCTTGGTTTGGCGGATTACAACGCATGTATCAGTGGCATCATAATATGAGCGTGGCAGGGTATGGCTTGCTATTAACACACCCATTGATTCTGGCCAGCAGTTACTACGAAGCTGATCTCGATACCGTATGGGAGTACCTGTCACCTTTTAATCCGGATATCCTGAATAGGATGGGCTGGATTGGATTGATCGGCTTCATGCTTGGTTTGGCAGCATCTTTCTCGCTGCGTCTGCCCTATAGTTGGTGGCGGCGTCTGCACATGTTGTTAGTGGTCGCTATGCTGATCGGTTTGGGACATATCTGGATCGCCAGTGGTTTTTCTGTCAGCCTGACGATCGTTTTGTTGATTACCGTGGTTGCTATGAGCTGGCGGCTAGTGCGTAACGATTATGGTGCTGGTTCCTTTCCTTACGAAGTCAGTACGGTTTCTCATCCATCGGAACGCATTACGGAGGTAATGTTGCGTCCACTGGCCAAGCCGATAAGCATTGCCCAGGGTCAATTTGTCAACGCGGCTTTTTTTGAGGGGCCGCTTTTCCAGGGCTGTGGTGAATTTCATCCTTACACGGTCAGCAAAATCGCTGAAGATGGCAGTTTATCGCTCAGTGTTAAAGCGTTGGGTGATTGTACGAAACATATTCAAACACTTGGGCCGGGTGTGGCTGTCCGCCTGCAAGGACCTTATGGGATTTTTTTACTGGACCGGCCATCGTCACCAGCAGTTTGGATTGCAGGCGGCATTGGTGTTACGCCATTCCTAGCCATGTTGCGTAGTCATTTGGTCACGCAGAAAACCGATCTGGTCTATGTGCACCGTGGACCTGAACAGGTTCCTTATGAGGAAGAATTGCGAGCCTATGCAACAGATCAAGCGTTATTCCATGTGCACTCCCTCACGATGGAAAAGGACCCAACGCCGTTATTTACCTGGCTTGCAAATATCGATGATTTAAATGAGCGGCAAATCTACCTCTGCGGGCCGCCATTACTGGTAGAGAAAGTTACTGACTGGTTGCAGGAACAAGGTGTGCCCGAACAACAAATCCATTTTGAGCAGTTTGATTTTCGCCCATGAAAGGTATTGATATCGCTGCACCCATAGTATTTTGACTATTTGTAATCGGTTTATGGACTTGCGTTCCGGGTTATCGGAATTAAGCGATGCGATTTGCCTTAATTTTACAGGAGCAATGTCCCTGACGCGCAATCAACCGATCAGCTCCTGAGCGTTGGCAGTTGTTCGTCTTTTGGCACAAACTTCAGCGCAGTGCCGTTGTTGCACCAGCGCTCTCCACGTGGCGGCGGACCATCATTAAATACATGGCCTTGATGTCCCCCACAGCGCACGCAGTGGTATTCCGTGCGCGGCTTGATCATCTTGAAATCAAGTTTAGTTGCTATGTGCCCAGCGATAGGCTGGGTAAAACTTGGCCAGCCGGTATTGCTTTCATATTTAGATGAACTTTCAAATAACGGCAGATAGCATGCTGCGCAAATAAAGGTACCTTCGCGATCCTCATAAACCAGATTACTGGATTCCGGCCGTTCGGTTTCTTCCTCAAACAAAATCTTATAAGCTTTGAGCGAGACCAACCCGCGCCATGCTTCATGCGGCTTGTTTAAGGGTGTAATCGGACTGGAGGCCTCCCCAATGACTTGTGCCCGAAAGCATGCGGGAATCAATGGAAACACGGCCGCCACGGCAAGACTTTGTAACAAAATGCGTCGTTTCATAAATTTGCTCCGTAGCGAGGGTATTTTACGGGTGATTTGGAATCGAATTTCGTTTCCATTAGATCCTTTTAGTAAATAACAACTAGAGAATTAATGATAGTGCGATTTGGTTTGAATATCCGCAATAATACCTGCAGCGTGATGGGATGTCTTTGGACTTTAACACTTGGTTAGTGCGCGTGCACTAAATCAAGCAACCGCCGAATTTTCGTACCTTCTGGAACTGAGCTAGCAATTAAATTAACACGAGTCATACCACACACCTGCCCACTGCCGCACTGATACAAATAACCGAGCTCGATCAAAGAACGAAAATGTTGTTTGAGTGTATTGCGGCTTGCAACGGTCAAGTTTGTTATTCCTACAGGATATTCCGCTATCGAATCACAAATCCGAAATGGAAAAAAACAAAGATCTTACTTCTGCATCAACCGCATTCTCAATTCTAGACCTGTCCCTGCCTGTAACTACGGAAGCGTTTTCGACCTGCCGCTTAAATCATTGGGGTCAGACTCAATTGATCTAAGTAAGTGTTTCTTCAGTGCCGTATTTGTCCGGGTTGTTTTATCAGAGATTCTGCAGGAATACCCAGCTCGTGATGCAGTTTCAAACACGGGGACAGGTCGCGAATTGAAAATATTGTCGATGAATATATTTTGTTTTGTAATCTGAATTCGTGATTCGGCACCTGATCCTAACGGATTCCGATGTTAAAAATGGAAGGCTGGGCAGAAGAACGTCCATTGCAAGAATTACTATTTCACAATCACTGGAAATCGTAAAGCGGCTTAAAAATCTAAAGAAACTGCTTATTGTTTTTTTTATTCTCCTCTCCTATCATCATGAACGAGATCAATAATTGAAATTTTATTCATCTCATGTGGTTTAAGTATTGAATAACCAAATTTTAGGAGGTTATCATGCGACGAATCTATTTTCTTGCCCCTGATATTGCCGTAACTAAGCGCGTAGCTGATGACTTAATACTGGCAAGAATCGATGAAAAACATATCCACGTAATTGCAAACGCAACACACCCTTAGAAGATCTTCCGGAAGCCACTCTTTTAATCTGAGCGCAATGTATTAAATTTTCCACCCTCCATTTCTTTAGGAAGCTGCCATGAACCATGTACCTGAAAGAAATATGTTTCCCGAGCCCCAGTATAAAGTTTATGTGAGCTACAATCATTCCATTGAAGATCAGGAATATCGAAATCATTTCGAGGAAATTCTTTTGGCCAATCAAGACGTAGTAATTATGAAACCGGCTCAAATTGGAAACATAGATGCTAATCTCGATGCGGAAACAATACGACAAAAGATAAGAGATGAGTATCTAAGAGACTCAGCGGTTACAGTTGTACTCATTGGCTCAGAGACTTGGAAACGAAGACATGTAGACTGGGAGATTGGGGCAAGTGTCATAAAGACACAAAACAGCCCGGGATCGGGGTTGCTCGGGATAATTCTTCCCACATACCCTCGGAACGACATAACTAAATACAATCAATATACTATTCCACCAAGATTGTATGACAACATTAAATGCGGCTTTGCCAGTATTTACGATTGGGATGCTGATCCGTTTATCGTTCAGAAATGGATTCATGATGCTTTTGAGAGAAGGAACAAACTTGACCCGGATAATTCACGCCCAAGTTTCGTAGAAAATTTATTCGGTAATGCATGGCATGAATCCGGTGTTTAGCGCGCATTACCTTCCGAAACCATTTATTCACACCGTTCTATATTTTATAAAATGAATAATTAGGCAATATCACGGCTAACTGTTGAATGAGATTTCACAAACCGGATAAGCTCTTATCATTCGTAGGTTTGAGCATTTTTCTTAAAAAATAATAATACCAATTAGAATTATAGGGATACTGAATTTTCAACGGTCAAGTTACCGGCGATGAGTCTTGTTTATCGATAGCTGCTTACGATAATGTATCCATCGTATCTATGCATACATTACCACGGCAGCCCCCTCGATCAATTTCTTAATGTATTTATGCATAGCAATCTGAAATCAGGCACATACCACTAAAGCTTTTCATTGCTGGCCGCAGTTCATTTAGCAATATCTGTGCTTGCTCTTCTTTACATGCGAGAATTATTACAGCATTTTCATCGGTGATGAGCACATCATCTGGGTTTCGTATGCCTTGTGAACCAAGGCCCCCTGCATTCTTGAGAACTGTATATCCACACACCCCGGATCTTTCTAATAATTCCATTAGATGATTGAGATGCCCTACTCCGATAACGATTTCGAATCTTTTCATTAGTATTGAATCATTCATTTGTTTTTCCCAAAAAAGCCTGATCGCCATTAAGTAATATTATGAGATGCCTTGCCATACAGTTACCAACAGTTTCGTTGATACCTACACTCTCTTGTGCTTTCATGATAATTCCCCTAAGACACAAGGAGACGAAACCATCTTATTTCGGTAAATGTTAAGTGTATATTAAGGAAACCATGGTTTTTCCCTAAAGAAAACCATTAGACAACACTTCTTTTCTAGGTAAATAGAA
This sequence comes from Nitrosomonas sp., assembly GCF_019752415.1. GTDB lineage: Bacteria > Pseudomonadota > Gammaproteobacteria > Burkholderiales > Nitrosomonadaceae > Nitrosomonas. Next base: position 14,843 of record NZ_JAIEME010000074.1, on the reverse strand, counting down.
TTAACGAAGCGTATAACTGGCATGCGTAACCGCTATCTATATTGATTCCATAAATCCCTTTAGCACGGCAGCATGATTGATATCCTCATTGTTAGCTGCATATACCAAGGCTATATTCTTATGCTTGGCTAATAAGCTTGAAAGAATTACTACCGTAGGATTTTGTGCAAGTTCTTCAACATAACGAGTGCGAAATTCAAGGAATTTTTCTGGATCATGCCTAAACCACTGACGTAATCCTGGCGAAGGCGCAATCTCTTTTAGCCACAAATCAATTGCTGCTTGCTCTTTAGTCAATCCTCGAGGCCACAATCTATCCACCAAAATCCTGTACTCATCTTTTGCAGCGGTTTCGTATACCCGTTTAATTTTGATAGCGCTCATGGTATTTGTAAAATATGGCATGGCAACGATCTGGTTACTCTCCCCGCTTTAGATTCTTGCAAAAGAAGGGTTTCAAAACCATATCGGTGCTCTAATAGTCACCGGTTTAACGTACGGAAGCCGAGCCGAATGTGGTCGTTCCATAGTCCGGTTTTGAGAAGGCTCGGCCAGAGCAATCTGGCGTATGCCTTGTGAGTTCCATACCGCATTATCAGTAGACGCCGCTATAACTGCCGCTTAATAGAATTATAGAGAACGTGACTGTATAAAAAACAATAATTGCATAAACTTCAAATAACTGAGGTTTTTGTAATAAGTCCTTGATCCTCATAAATTTTACTCCTTGTAATCATTTATATTGTTTCCCTTAACCGCATACTTTGGTCCAAATGCCCCCGCCGAAGCTCTTTGCTTTCCTGCAACGATTTGCATTCTGACAAATGCGGGGGCACGATCCATATCAGGGTTATCCTGAACTGTTATTCCGCACTACTTGAGAACGAGTAAGACTATTTGTTTCTACCTTAACAATCTGATTTATTCCTTGCAGGCCCCATACAGCTTTATCAGTCGACGGCGCTATAACTGCCGCTAAATAGAACGTAATGGTGTAAAGAATAGTAGTTGCATAAACTACAAATAACTGCGGTGATTTTAATAACTCTTTGGTTTCCATAAGTTTTACTCCTTGTAATACATTGATTGATTATTTATGCAAGTAATAAATACTGTGCGTCTTACTTGAAAAATAACCTTATTAATAATACGCTCTATCAGGTTGACAATAGGATCCTTAACTGATCAACCGAAAGGACATCACTTTAAGTGATTAAGAACGCGCTAATTAAGGCCAGAATAAATATTAGTCTTTTAATTACAGCAATAACCATAATTTATATACGGTATCTAATATAGATGTCTCACCTTGGAAGAGATAATATAGAGAGAATACTCCAGAGAGTAGTACCAAAAAATGAAACATTTTGTTTCCAAATTGGATACAATGACATTATGCAAGATCTTAACCTTTTCATCATTTTTGCACGAGTCGTGGAGGCAGGTAGTTTTGCGGAAGCGGCACGTCGCATGAATATTTCTCGTGCAGCGGTCAGCAAAGCCGTCGCCAAACTTGAGAAGGATCTTAGTACACGATTACTTCTACGCAGTACGCGACACCTTAGCTTGACTGAGACAGGTATCGCGCTCTCAGAGCATGTGGCACGTATCCTGGTGGAGGCTGAACATGCCGAACAAGTAGTCAACAGCCTTCATGCTGAGCCGCGCGGAACACTGAAAGTGAGTGTGCCGAGTTCTTTTGGCACGCGCCACGTCGCTCCCGCACTCCCTTGTTTTCTTGCTCGCTACCCTAAAATAAAAGTTGAATTGACCATTACCGATCGCCCAGGCGACTTGATCGAAGAGGGATATGATGTACAAATTCGTGTGACAAACGAGCCTGATCCCAATCTAGTAGCTCGTAAGATTGCGCCTGTGCGCCGCATATTATGTGCAACCCCGCAATACTTCCAGCAATGGGGTGTACCACAAACACCAGAAGATCTGGTGAAACATAACTGTCTCGATTGTGCGCTCTCAGCCGAACAAAGCTACTGGCGCTTCATCGGGCCGGAGGGAAAGATCAAGATTCCAGTATCAGGGACCTTACGTATCAACGATAATGATGCGCTTGCTCAGGCAGCGCTTCATGGATTAGGAATCGCTTTGTTACCTACTTATACTATTGGCATGGAATTACAAAAAGGCCGGCTCCAGGCAGCACTTCCGGAATATCTGTCGGTAGAACGTCATATTTATGCCTGTTATCTTCCAAGCAGGCATTTGCCGAAAAAGGTAAGCTCTTTTATTAATTTCTTGTCAGAACACGTCGGAGATATGCCTTACTGGGACCGATCTTTAAAATAGGCCAGGCTTTAGACTGAATGCTGTTATGAAATGTAATTTGCTATTGACTGATACCTCTATCTGATCTGCAATGCCATTTACCTCATTGAAAAGTTTCCAAGTCATTACCCTCTGACTGATTTTATGCAGTGCATTCCTCAACAATCCACACGTCAGATTTCCAGTAAGAAGTTAAAAATACTCTGTTTATCAGAAAGGTAACCATCGTCATTTTACCAAGCAAAATATTTCTTAATAGTTTTCCTTAGTAAAGAACAATAGTTTCCCCAATATACATGACTCTATTGACTCAGATAGTATGCCCCCATATTGTTCTACTTGGAGTTACAAATCATGAGCATAAAACTGAGAAACTATCTTGTAGTTTTACCTTTGCTTTCTCTATTGGTTGCGTGTGCACAACTGGGTCATTTAGAAGCACAAGATGATGATGGTAGGAAGCTGGCACAGAATGCAAAAACTTATAGCGATCATGATAGGTTGGCTAATTACTATGACGACGTAGCCAAAGAAATGGCGGCAAAAGCAGCAGAAAAAAAGAAAGCCTTGCAACACTATGAAGATAAAAGCCAATACTATGGGCGAGGGGGGCAGGATTTCCAATCACATGCCTCGGCCAATTTACGTTATTACGAACAAGCTGCGCAAGAGGCACAAAAACATGCCCACTTTCATCGGAAGATAGCAGCAGAATTACTGCAACGCGAATATGCCAAGCCAGCAGAAATTCCTAGCCAGAAAGACAACCGCACGACCAAGACTAAGAAAAATTCGCACTCAAACAACTTGTGAAGAGCCTATAAATTCAATAAGGACAAAGATCTTGGTTTTATTAGGTAATAAGAATTCAGTAAGAATTACTTGATTTCCAACACCACCTATTCAAAGCGCCCTTGGTTTCTTGAACCTGGGCGTTTTGCTTTTCCTGCAGTGATTCTTAGCGGGATCACCCCTCATTCTATCTAAATAATCATAAATCCTTCTACAAAGCGGAATGCGATTCTAGTGGTTTCTCTTAATAAAGAATAATGGTTTTCCCGGTATGCGCCATTGACTTGACTGAGCTAAGGTACGACCCACTTTGAGAAGAGAATTTAAAAAAATGAATCGTACAGCAGAAAAAATAATCAAATGCTATACATTTGGATAGGGATTTTGTTTTCGGTTCTATTGAATTTGAGTAATGCACATGCGAATCGCATGACCAACCTGTTCAAGGAAAGTGGTTTGGAATTGGGCGGCTGGATCAACGGTGGCGCGACCTACAATGCCAATAATCCATCGGATGGCTTCAATGGTGCCGTTACTTTTGCGGATCGAGCCAATCGATTTCAGTTAAATCAGCTCAATCTTTTTTTGCAGCGCAACGTGGAATCAGAAGGCAAGAAATGGGATATTGGCGGCCGTTTCGATTTCTTATTTGGAACAGATGCTATCTATGCACAAGCTTTTGGTATATCAGCCTTCGATGAGAATACCGGCGAACCATCGGACAGGGGTAACTGGGATCTGAATTTATGCTGCAAATCGACCCGCACTTATGGAATTGCGCTTCCTCAAGCTTACCTTGAAACTTACCTGCCGGTCGGAAATGGTCTCAATATTAAAGCCGGTCATTTTTATTCACCGCTTGGTTATGAAACTGTCCCTGCTCCCGACAACTTCTTTTACACCCGTGCTTATATTCTTAACAGTGGTGAACCGTTCACCCACACAGGCTTCTTAGGCAGTTATACAATCAATCAAAATTGGACAGTTCAAGGTGGCGCAACCACGGGCAGTGCGACCGGCGGTTGGGATGGCGGTTTCGATAAACAATTAGATAACTGGGGAGGATTAGCCAATATTCGCTGGAACAGTAATGATCAAAAAACTTCGGTAGCACTCGGTGGAACATACGGACAAACAGCGGTCAATGAACCTTGGATAATGTACAGCACTGTCCTGCAACATTGGATCACACCCAAGACCCATTGGGTCTTAAACCATACTCATGGCTGGACAAGTAATATTAGCCTGCCCGGAGGAATCCAAAATGCAGCATGGTATAGCATCAACACGCACCTGACCTATGATCTTTTCCGTGATTTATCCATAGGCATACGTGCTGAGCGATTTCATGACCGGAACGGCTGGCGTGTTTTTTCGCCTTATCGGATACTTTCCGCACTGAACAACAAAGGGATCAGCTATGCGGGCAACACACCTTTTATTGGTGCACCCGCAGATTATTACGCAGTCACGCTGGGTATGAACTGGAAACCATCTAAACGATTGAAAATTGTCTGGAAACCGATGCGCAATATCAGTATCCGTAAAAACATTCGCTACGACAGGGCAGACGGCATCGATATGGCATTCCGGCCGTTTGATGGCAGGAAGGATCAATTCTTGTTCTCGTTGGATGCTACGATTCCTTTCTAACCTGAATTTTGCACAAAAAGGGCGAATAACCAAGTAACTATTTGAAATAATGATGTTTACATAAAAACTGAAAATTAGCACGCTCAAACCAAAATTCGCAAAGTTGAATGATGTGCCGGAATAGTAAAGATGCCATACCCTGAATTTATAACACCCCCCATTTAGAATAAAATGACTACTAAACCAAAGATTATAATTTCATCGCTCGACACAATTAGACTGGAAAAGCTTATGGAATCATTGCCTGATTCTGCATTCCCAGGTAAGGATGATTTGGAAGCTGAGCTTGCCCGTGCTGAAGTGGTAGATCCCGAGAAGATTCCGTCAACCGTGGTGACAATGAATTCAACTGTAAGATTCAGCATCGAATCTACTTCCCAAGAGTTTTATTTAACTCTGGTATATCCCAAAGATGTTGATGCCAAGGGCGGTACAATTTCTATACTTGCGCCTGTAGGTAGTGCACTGCTTGGTCTTTCCCAGGGAGATGAAATTGAGTGGCCGAAGCCCGGCGGCGGAATGTTGCAAGTGCGTATTGAAGAAGTCACCTATCAACCAGAACGTTCCGGTGAATATCTTCGTTAAATGCCCCTATTCGGAACCTCATGCATCTTGTTATTTCAATGACCGTTAGCTAGTCGTTCCTGAAAAAGTATCAAACGACAGTTGTTCTGGAAAAGCTACCCGAGAAAACTGTTGCCTACTAAAATGCATGCCCTGGTAGTTTAAATTTCCATCAAGGAATCCGATAAATTTGCAGTTTTCGCCATGGGAAAAAGAGCCAAAAAATGGCCAGCAGCCATTGTTTCAGATTCCAGGCGGCAGCAGGTTGATGCGATCGCCGATAGCGCCTTTCAGATAGCTCCTCGCAAATCAAATGCCGCATCCAGCAAGCGTTTGGTAAAATCATGGCGATGCATTTTCGGAAAATGCCGGGTTGCCTGCAGCAACCACACCAGAAAATCATAGGTTTTACTGAAAATCGGCATTTGCTGCGGCTTTGCATCGCTCATATCAGCGTCTCATCGTCCAGAGATTTCATCGGTCAGCGTAATGGGGACAAAACAACGCGAAACCCAATAACGTGGTTACGGTCGCCTGGCTCGGAGCGGCTGCGAACAGCACACCGCACGACATCGTGAAGGTCGAAGAACGCACCGCCGCGCAACACGCAAACGGCAGGATCTTCTCTTTCCCGCTGCTTCCATTCTGCCGTACCAACATTTGGATAGGGGTAATTCCCCCGTTCAGAGCGCGTCCACTCCCAGACATTGCCCGCCAAATCATGACAACCATAAGGACTGACACCATTAAAGTATATACCGGGCGTCGAAACGCCACCGGCTTTCATAGCATAATTCGCGCATTCCTCGTCAATTTCATTTCCCCACGGTTATCGCCGATGGGGCTCAGGATTGGGTTGCATAGAACAATGAAAAGTAAGATCTTTAGATGAAAGCACCTCAATAGCAATTATTGAGGGTGCAACAGGAATACGCAAACCGCCCCGTGCAGCTTTTTCCCATTCCGGCTCGTTAGGCAAAGTTACCCGCCACCCTTCCGGGAGCAATCCAGTTTTTCGCCAGCGCCGGGTCAGCCAGTCACAAAATCTCAGCGCTTCTGGTTGAGAAATCCGGGCTACCGGGGTATTTCCATCAGCTTTCAAAGCGTCGGGATCGCCTGTTTCAAAACCGCTGTCATTTATAAATGTTTGGAACTGCGCCACCGTCACCAGAAAAACACGGGGACAGGTCGCGAATTGAGAATATTGTCGATGAATATATTTTGTTTTGTAATCTGAATTCGTGATTCGGCACCTGATCCTAACGGATTCCGATGTTAAGATTGGAAGGCTGTGCAGAAGAATGTCCATTGCAAGAATTACTATTTCACAATCACTGGAAATCGTAAAGCGGCTTAAAAATCTAAGGAAGCTGTTTATTGTTTTTTTTATTCCCCTCCCATCATCATAAGCGAGATCAATAATTGAAATTTTATTCATCTCATGTGGTTTAAGTATTGAATAACCAAACTTTAGGAGGTTATCGTTCGCCCACACCAGTGTTCTGCCGAGAAGCATAAATGTAGCCACTGATTGCACCGATAACCACGCCTAATGGTGCGGCTATAAAAATTCCGATCATCGGTCCCTGGTCAGTGTCTTTCGAGATGGCCATAGGTCCTAAAAAACCGATAACAAAAAACAATCCGCCCAGAATCAATGCGCCACCGATGACGGCAATAATGGTGTTCGCTTTTTCGCCAGATACCAGTTTCCAGGTAAACCATGCGGCCAGCGATGCACAGGCAAGTGACAAAGCCGCGCTGAGCCAGAAAGGAGAACTGGTGGTGATCGTTAAAATCGTGCTAATAAAAAATAGCACCGTCAAAAACATCAGTAGAGATACAATTGGTTTTAGTATTTGAATCATTGCAATACGCTTTTTATATTAATAGACATTTGTGAAAGCTCTGAATAATGCACATTCGTCATTCCGAACACAGTGAGGAGTCTTTGGCAATCAACACGATAGATTTCTCGCTGCGCTAGAAATGACGGTTATTTAGAGATTCCTTGACAGCGCAACATTGTAAACTATCTCCCATGTATCCATTGCTTGGATTTACTACATGAATTTCTCAGTATGAACACATTTAACCCGCGTCGGCGCAAATTATTGCAACACGGTTTCATGGGGCTGGGTGCTTTCTTTGGTAATGCTTTGTTACCGTCTCCGCTGAAGGCGGCATCCTTGTCATTATCTTTGGCAGCACGCGGAGAGCTGCTGCCACCGGATCAGAATGGTGTGCGTCTGCCAGCAGGTTTTACTTCCCGTATCGTAGCGCATTCGGGACAAACACTTTTTGGCTATACCTGGCATGCTGCACCGGATGGTGGCGCTGTTTTTGCTACTGCTGATGGCGGTTGGATTTATGTTTCCAATAGCGAACTGGATAATCAAGCGGGTGGCGTGGGGGCATTACGTTTCAATGCTCAGGGAGAAATTATAGATGCGTATTCGATTCTGAGTCAGACTAATCGCAATTGCTCCGGGGGGCATACCCCATGGCAAACATGGCTGTCGTGCGAAGAAATTGAAAAAGGCAAGGTGTGGGAATGCGATCCGTTTGGCCGGAAAGCAGCTCAAATCAGAAGCGCTTTGGGTTTTTTCAAGCATGAAGCGGTGGCCGTGGATACGCGAAACATGCAACTGTATCTAACTGAAGATCAGTCCGATGGTTGTTTATATCGCTATACCGCACGCTCATTTGATGCTGCCGGGAATCCCAATCTGGAGGATGGTTTCTTGGAAGTCGCCGAGGTCGTCGAAGGCCCTATTGGCGCAGTGCGTTGGCATACACTGCCTGATCCACTAGCAATCACAACACCGACGCGCAAACAAATTGCCAACAGCACCCGGTTTAATGGCGGCGAAGGTATCTGGTATCACCAGGGTATAGTCTACTTCACCACCAAAGGCGATGACCGGGTGTGGGCTTATACTGTGCGACAGCATCACTTCAGTGTCGTCTACAATGCGGCTTTATATCTACGACCAGTATTAACCGGCGTGGATAATATCATTACCAATGCTGCGGGAGATTTGCTGGTAGCTGAAGATGGCGGCGATATGCAGATTGTTGTGCTGATTGCAGGCAAGGTTTTGCCCTTGTTACAGGTGGCAGGTCATGACCGCTCAGAAATAACTGGCCCCGCTTTCAGTCCTGACGGCTCGCGCTTATATTTCAGTTCACAACGCGGTAAAACCGGGCTTAGTGAAAACGGCATAACCTTTGAAATAACTGGCCCATTCTGATTGCAGTACTCTAAAGCTTTTTCCGGCACTTGATAAATCCGTTCAGTGGTCCCATTTATCCCGGAAACTGCAACAGGTTTTGTGTGCGTAAATGAAACTTCACTATTTGGTTTAAAGCAGCAATAATGTTCATGGCGTGACTGCGTGATAAACGGGGAGAATTAATTTGGAATTCAAGGATTACTATAAGACACTTGGCGTTTCGCGCGATGCAACGGCGGAAGAAATCAAGAAAGCATACCGCCGCCTCGCGCGCAAGTATCATCCGGATGTTTCCAAGGAAACCGACGCCGAACAGAAAATGAAAGAAGTCAATGAAGCCAATGCGGTACTTTCCGATCCGGAAAAACGCGCGGCTTATGACCAATTGGGACAAGGACGAGGATTCCAGCCAGGCAGTGATTTTCAACCGCCTCCCGGCTGGGATGCCGGTTTTGAATTCCGTGGGCAAGGATCTAACGGTGCACAGGCTGCTGATTTCAGTGATTTCTTTGCGGAATTATTCGGCAAGCAAATGGGTGCTGGTGCCCGGCAAGCCCACCAACGGATGCGCGGCGAAGACCATCACGCAAAAATAATGCTCGATCTGGAAGATACCTATCACGGCGCCACGCGCAGCCTGACACTGCGCATGCCTAAACTCGATAGTCAGGGACGCACCGTGCTCGCCGACCACATGTTGAATGTTCGCATTCCCAAAGGGGTACATGGCGGGCAGGTGATCCGGCTTGCCGGACAGGGTGGTCCGGGCCATTCCGGGGAAGCCGCCGGAGATTTGTTCCTGGAAGTTCATTTCAAACCGCACAACCGTTACCGGATTGAAAATAAAGATATCTATGCTACGTTACCGGTTGCACCGTGGGAAGCAGCACTGGGTGCAACGGTTAAAATACCGGTACCGGATGGCCAGGTGGAAGTGCGAGTGCCGGAAAATTCTCAATCAGGCCGCAAATTGCGCTTGAAAGGACGCGGCATCCCGGCTGCCACACCCGGCGACCTATATCTGGTGTTGGAAGTTGTGCTACCGCCCGCTACTACCCCCAAAGAACGCGAGTTTTACCAAACTATGGCGCAGGAACTCGCTTTTAATCCACGCCAGAATCTCGGAGTCTAAATCATGTCGCATGAAATCGATGCCATTTTACTTGAGGATGCCATGCTCAATCTGGATGAACTGGCGAGAAGTTGCCAGATCAACCGTGAATGGATTATTGAGCGCGTTCAATGGGGCTTGTTGCTGGATAAAGACTCCATCACTAGCGATCCTGCCACATGGATATTTGATAGCCGCAGTTTTATGCGGGTCAAGAGAATCATAGCGATTGAGCGGGATTTTGAAAGTAACCCGGAACTAGCCGGCTTGGTCGCCGATCTGCTCGAAGAAATTGAAGTGCTACGCGCCCGCCTAAAAGCATCCGAATTGAATGAAGATTAACAAAGCATCTGTCAGCCAAACGAATTAAACAGGAAAACTATTCATGTCTTTACATATCGTGTGTCCGCACTGTCACGCCACCAATCGCGTACCGGCAGGTCGCCTCGGTGCAACGCCCAACTGCGGGTCTTGTCATCAGGCATTATTCGCCGCCCAGCCAGTTGAGCTGACGGAGAGTCATTTCAACCGGCATATCGCGAACAACGATATTCCGGTATTGGTCGATTTTTGGGCACCGTGGTGCGGTCCGTGCCGCATGATGGCACCTGCATTCACCAAAGCTGCCGCTTTGCTAGAACCGGGGATGCGCCTTGCCAAGGTGAACACGGAAGAAGAACAAGGCTTAGCGGCTCGTTACAACATTCGCAGTATTCCAACTTTGGCACTGTTTAAAAGTGGCCAGGAAATCGCCAGACAATCGGGCGCCATGAGCGAACAGGATCTGGTACGGTGGGCGCAAGCACACAACAAATAATGATAAATTTTGAAGGAGCAAACACCTATGCCCAATAACGGATTTCTATCCCGTCTAATCTGGGTCTCACTTGCAGCCATATTGCTGGCGTTATTTTTCCATAGCTTCCTATATCATTATTTCCCGGATATTTTGCACCCGGACTATTTCAGCGGTAAGGACAAGCAGGAAAATACCGAGCCGCGAGTAGTCCAGGCGCGTGGCAATTTGGCCGAAGACGAGAAAAGCACGATTGAATTATTTGAGAATTCGCGTGACTCAGTCGTATTTATCACCACACGCCAACGTGTCATGGATGCCTGGACACGCAACATCTTTTCCGTTCCCAGCGGCACCGGATCAGGCTTTATCTGGGACGATAATGGACATATCATTACCAACCTCCATGTCATCAAAGGCGCCAGTGAGGCTATCGTGCGTCTGGCTGATGGGCGTGATTACAAGGCTTCCCTGGTTGGCGCCAGCCCGGCGCACGACATCGCCGTGCTGAGAATCGGTATCGGCTTCCAGCGCCCCGCGCCGGTTCCGATCGGCACCAGCCACGACCTCAAAGTGGGCCAGAAAGTATTCGCGATCGGCAATCCCTTCGGTCTGGACTGGACACTGACCACTGGCATTGTTTCCGCACTGGATCGTTCATTGCCCGGTGGGGATGGCCGAACCATCGACAATCTGATTCAAACCGATGCTGCCATTAATCCAGGTAATTCCGGTGGCCCATTGTTGGATTCTGCAGGCCGCCTGATCGGCATCAATACCGCCATTTATAGCCCCAGCGGCGCCAGTGCCGGCATTGGATTTTCTGTTCCGGTCGATACCGTCAATCGCGTAGTTCCTCAAATCATCAGCCGCGGAAAATATATCCGTCCGGCAATGGGTATTACTGTTGATAGCAAACTCAATAGCCGTCTGACTCAGCATTTGAAATTAACAGGTGTCGTCATCTTGAACATCAGCCCTGGATCCGCAGCAGATACGGCCGGACTGCAAGGTGCGACGATCACGCCGGAAGGCAATATCATCGCGAATGATATTATCGTGGAGCTTGAGAATAAACCCACTGATTCCGTTGAGAAACTGCTCGCTCGAATAGATAGCCACAAAGTTGGCGATACCATCAAGATCACCGTGTTACGAAGGGGTGAGAGAATTGAGGTGCCCGTTACATTACAACCCGGTGAATAAATTTGCTCCGCGCGCCCTGCACCTATCCCCGTGGCAAGACCACGGGGAATCGCAAGTTAAATCAATTATTGTTGCATATCCTTTCAAGTAAAAGATTTCCCGGAGTTTCCGGATAGATATCCACTTTTAAATGGATTTGATCTCGATACAAATGTGTTGCCACCAGTCCACTATCTTTTAGTGCTAAAAAATAATCCCGATACGATAATTAATCAACCCTGAAAAAGTATCAATCAACAGTTGTTCTGGAGAAACTATCCGAGAAAACTGTTATCGACCAAAACGCATGACCCGGTAGTGGTCTGGTTTATTCGGTTTAAAAACATTATTATCTGTCATTGCGGTATTCTCCTTATTTTGATAGTTGATCTGGGCAGATCTTTATCAACAGATTAAACCGCTCTCATCTCCTGTCATACACCAGATATGATCATAGCTCTATAAATGACTTAATCAGAGCTTCCTTAAGAAATAAGAAAAATTCTTATTTCAGCGATCCTACGCTTCAGCTATGATTACTTACTCTCGATCGATCTGAAATTATGCAGCAAGAACCCTCATCAGGAGAAAAAATGACAGATATTATTAGCATTCTGAACAAAGAAAGTGACTTTCTTCTCAAGCATGTCTGTACTACTATACCCAGGCATGATCTACAACTACCTGGTGCTGATTTCATTGATCGCGTAATGGCGTTCAGCAATCGAAAGCCAAGTGTGCTACGTAATCTCCAAGCGCTATATAACCACGGGCGTTTAGCAGGCACAGGCTATTTATCACTTTTGCCTGTCGATCAAGGCGTTGAGCACTCAGCAGGCGCATCATTCGCACCCAACCCAATGTTCTTTGATCCCAAGCACATTGTTGAACTTGCCATTGAAGGCGGCTGTAACGGAGTCGCTTCCACATTGGGTGTGTTGGGCATCGTATCACGACAGTATGCACACAAGATTCCCATGATTCTTAAAATTAATCACAATGAGTTGCTGACTTATCCGAATAAGTTCGACCAAACACTTTTTGCCAGTGTCAATCAGGCTTTCAATATGGGTGCTTGCGCAGTAGGCGCAACGGTTTTTTTTGGTTCAGAGGAATCACGGCGGCAGATCCAGGAAGTTTCGGCAGCATTCGAGCATGCGCATAACCTCGGAATGGTAACCATATTATGGGCTTATACACGTAACAACGCTTTTAAAACTTCTGACAAGGATTACCATGTCAGCGCAGATCTGACTGGTCAGGCTAATCATCTGGCCGTAACCATCGGTGCTGATATCGTCAAGCAAAAAATGGCAACCAATAACGGCGGATATAACGCAATTAAGTTTGGCAAAACTCACCCCAGAGTATATAGCGAGCTCACCACGGACCATCCGATTGATCTGGTACGCTATCAGGTAGCGAATTGTTACATGGGAAGGATAGGCATGATAAATTCTGGCGGCGAATCTGGTAGCGATGATCTGCGCCAGGCAATTCGAACTGCAGTCATCAACAAGCGGGCGGGCGGTATGGGTTTAATCTCCGGCCGGAAGGCGTTCCAGAAACCTTTCGATGAAGGTGTCAAATTACTCCATGCAATTCAGGACGTGTATTTATCCAAAGAAGTAACCATTGCCTGAGTTGTCCTATCTGAACAAACTGCAGAAATTGAGCTTTCGTTGTTATAAAAAAATTTTCTTCGCCTGTCCTGCACTTATCCTCGCGGCAAGAACGCGAGAATAAGTGCAAAAAACTAAAAATGGTGCGCTACGCTAACTTCAAAAACTCAAACAAAGTATCGCATTATAAATGCTTCATGTAGAAGGCATGTTAAAACCCTACCTCTGATAATCCAATCGGGTATAAAGTCACCCGATTATTTGCCTGATGCTTTTATGGCTTCCAGGTTTGCACGAGCATCTTCATTACCTTGAGCTGCCGCTTTTTCAAACCACTCAACAGCTTTCTTCTCATCCCTTTCCACCCCTTCCCCAGTATAGTACATGGCACCTAAATTATTTTGTGCATCCACGTGACCTTGTTCTGCAGCTTTCTTAAAGAGTTCGGCAGCCTGTAACATATCTTGTGAGATACCTTCACCATTTGCATACATGAGCCCCAGATTAAATTGTGCATCCGCGTAACCTTGCTCTGCCGCACGAAAGAACCACCCGGCCGCCACTTCAGGGTCATTGTCCAACAATTGACCAGACGGACTCTTTGAGACCGCTTCACCGGTATAATACATAACACCCAGACCGTTCTGGGCAGCAGGATTTCCCGCTTTAGCATCTTCCATTAAAGCTTTAAATTTTTCTTCGGCTGTTTTAACATCGCCTACTCCTGCAGGCAAAATTTGTTCTTTTAGCTCTGCCTTTTCTTCATTGGTCAACCCTTCGCCTATGAACGATGGAATTTCACCCAGCTTGGTTACTTCATTTGTAGGTATAGGTGATGCACTGATTTCTGATTTATCACTTTTTGATTCTTCACCGCAACCAGTAAGTAGTAAAGCTGCAGCAGCTAGTAATAGGACAGCTAAAAGTTTCATTTATAATTTCCCTTATTTCCTTAGTTTAACAATATCAAGCCGGAGTACTATAACAACTTGATTAGAAGTTATGCATTAATGTTTGCTATTTGGCACCGGATTTCTTTAACAATTCAATAATTTCCCGATAGCGATAACGTTCAGCCAGCATTAGCGGAGTTACGCCATTACTTGCTTTAACATTGACATTGGCATTTGCCGCTATCAACGAATGGACTGCCCCCAGATGACCATTCTGAACAGCCAGCATTAATGCCGTCGCACCATTCTCCAACTGATAATTGACCTCGGCATTCGCCTTGATCAAGACTTGAATAGTTTGTTGATGGCCTTCTTGCGCCGCCAGTAAAAGTGCTGTCATACCATTAGTTCTTTTTGCATTGACATTGGCTTGCGCAGCTAACAATAAAGCGATCACTTTTCTTCTGTCTTTTTCAGCGGCCAATATCAAAGCGGTATCATTCTCTTCCGAAACAGCGTTGACATCAGCCCCGGCTGTTAGCAGAACTTCGACAACCTGTTCTCGTCCATCGCGAGAAGTCTGCATCAATGGCGTATATCCATCCCCTGCTCTTAAATTTTGATCTACTCCTGCTTGTAAGAAACGCTCAACAATCGCGACATTTCCTTTCTTAATCGCAGCCAGAAAAGCCGTATTCAATTCCT
>NZ_JAIEME010000098.1 GCF_019752415.1 Nitrosomonas sp. | reverse complement strand
TGGAAGAACTGTTCAGTGCGCCATTGCACTGGGGCTTTGTGATTCTGGGCTGGGCAGGCTTATTTTCAGGTGGTATCGCAGCGCAAATTATCACCCGTTACTCCAACCTGACCGACGTCATCTGGAATAACTCAAGCAAAGAGATCCTGAACAACCGGATAGTCCCTTAATCTCTCACTTATGTGCTTGTAGCAATTTTCCATGGCCTGTTTTAAACAGGCCATGGAACTAAAAGTGCGTAGTAATACTCCGTAGATTATTGATCATTAAGTGTAGGGGGTTTATATGATTAGAAAAATAATAAAAATATGGGCTTCAGCAGCTATGCTTTCCGTAGCCTTTTATTCTGGTTTAGTTACTGCTCACGGTAAAGTATCTTTGGAAGCAGATGCTTGTGTACGCAATATATCTGGCAGCATGGTGCATTTGAGTACCTATCAGCCACAATACGATCCAGAAGCGGAATACTGCACCGAGATCCCTAAAGAAGGCGAAACTTTGTTGGTTTTGGATCTTGTTGATCAGGCGCTGCGTGACATGCCTATTATTATCAAAATTGTAAGAGGCAGCGGCAAAGCATTAAGCGATACGGTAACCTCTTTGTACTCAACTAATCATTCAGATGGTGTTATTAAAGGTGAATTTAATCTGGATGAAGGTCAATATACGCTATTCGTTACAGGAGAAGGTGTGCCGCCGTTGCACTATGAATATCCATTACGAGTACAAATGACCAGTTACAAGGATACTTTTTTTACTGCGGTACCCTACATAATCACCTTATTGTTACTCGCTTTGTTTACGGATAAATTACTGAAGCGGCGGAAAATTCATCTTTAATAATGGCTTACCTTAGGAAGACAGCACTTTTTCGATAACACATCAGTGGCTTGATATTTTATTCATATCAAACCACTGAGAAATGGTTATCGTGGCGGCGGAGGTGGTGGATTTCCGGCTGGTGGTGGCGGAGGGACAAAACTTTTTGGAGGTGTTGATGTTCTCCTATCTGTGCCGCTATTACCCGATGGATTATTCATAATTCTACCGTCAACAGGAACACGATGCCCTTTGGCATACATGCACTGAGTATAACTGATGTCGTATCGCTGCTGACTGGCGTACCCTGAAGTCGTAGCGGTAGTTGATCCAATCAGTCCACCCAACAATAAGCCTGTGCCCGCACCGATAGCAGCGCCATGACCGCCCCCTAAAGCAGCGCCTGCAGCAGCACCAAGCCCGGCTCCAATAGCTGCACTTTCTATACCACTGGTTCGAGATACCTGCCGTGGACTAGTACCACCTACTTGTTCATCCGCATACTGTCTGCATTCGTATTCATCGGAACGGAACTGATCAAAACTTTTTCCAGAACCAGGTAATGTCATAACACTAGGACCTGCTGGCATATGAACACATGCGGTTAGTAAACAAGCAATCAGTAGAATGAAGAGAATTCTTATTGTTAACATGTTTTACCTCTTTGCATTATTGCCCAGGTGGCTGGGGAACAACTTGTAGCCACCCGCCTGGGCAATTTTTGACATACGGATAATAACCTTCAGGGTTCTGGCAATAGTGCCAATAATTAGTCTGTTGCCGGGCCGGTCTGGCTTGTTCTTGCTGGATATAGACAGGTGGGGTTACCGGCGCGACTACTGTAGGTGGGTAGCTATAATACGGTCTACTGTAAAATGGATCAGGGTAGCCATAAGAACGATATCCATAGAAACCCGGGCCATAGAAGCCAGAGCCATAAAAACCGGGAGAATACCCGCCTACACTGATACCTAAATTAAAATGATTATGCCTGTGACCATGCCCGTACCATCCACGCGCCCAAACGGCATCATTCGCTGTTAGTGCAAGCACAATAACGATTAAATATATCCAATTCAGATTCTTCATGTCCTCCACCTCGCCGATTAATCCCTAACTAACGTTTTCTTAGCGTGTTGGGTTGATTATTAAGCCTGCTCCACAATATCCTCAATTAGCATAACTTAGCCCTTTCATTCAAATTAATTGTATTATTTTATGGCTGAATGAAAGCTGAATATTCAGAAAGATGCTAGGAGTCTGTCGGACTTAAAGCATCTGGATGGTCAATTTGTTAAAATAGAGTTCAATTGAAACCAGATTTTTGGTAAGCCTCCAACCCTTCCATATTAACACCCTGATACATCATCGCTATCCTCAAACCTTTTACAAGGAGGAACGATGTCATCATCAGAATCGCAGCGAATTCATATCGAAGCATGGCAGACCAGCGGAACGTCTCAGGTGGCTTATTGCCGGGAACATGGTTTGAATACCAAGACGTTTGGCAATTGGGTTCGCAAGCATCATGCCGATCAGGTTATTCGACCGCTGCGTTTGACCTGGTCAAGTAAAACCGGACACCTCAGTTAAGCAACTTTCATCGTTTTGCTGCTTCAGCTTCATATTGGTTCGGACTTTTGTAATCCAGGTATGAACGCAGTTTTTTGTTGTTATAAAACAAGGCGATATACTGCAAAATGTCCTGCTGCACATCAGGCCAGGTGGTGGCCGACGCAACCAGATAGCCATTCGCAATGCATCACAAACCAGCATCGCTTTCATCCGAGGACTCATGCTCCAACCGACCACTTTTCTGGAAAATAAGTCTATTACGATTGCCAGTTACAGCCAGTATTGCGATCACGTACAAGAACGGCCTGATGGTCGGTGCAAAAACCTTCCCAGGCAATCCCTACGACGGCCATGTCCTTCATAAGCAACTCCCTCAGACACAGATTTTACTCGAAAACGCAGGATCAACGCCGAAGCGGGTCACTGTCGATCTCGGATTCCGCGGCGTGGATGCCGACAATCCAGAGGTAAAATCATCCATCGCGGCAAGTACAAATCAATGACAAAGCCCCCGCGACGTCGGCTTAGGCACCGACAGGCCGTGGAGCCTGTGCGATTGGGTATTTAAAGTCGGATCACCGAATGGACCGCTGCTGGTTGTGGGGCAAATTGGGAGATGTGCTCCATGCTGTGTTGTGTGCGGCGGGATACAACCTGCGCTGGCTGATGAGGGCAGTAATTGCTAGGACTAAGTGAATTTTGCAGGGGCGACTTAATAGGGTCGAAAGAGAAAACCGGATGTTTATTTTCTAGTGCATCTTGCTGACAAACGGCGGAACAGTTAATACCCTCCACCAACATCGTCACGCTAAACCGCAGTTAACTTTGCGTACTCGAGCAGTAACCATTTTATTCCGGCATGATCAAAATTAACCTGGACACGTGCTTCGCTGCCGCCTCCTTCACAATTGATAATGACACCCGCGCCAAACTTCGCATGCAAAACGTTCTGCCCAATTCTCCATGCGCCGCTGGAAAATTTCTGCTGGCTGTAAGTTGCAGTTCTTGAAATGGCTGCCGAAGCATTATTACCGGCACCCGAATAGTATGGTTTCTGGTCAATTCGAGGTGTTGATTGCAGCCATTTCAAACAATTTTCCGGAATCTCATTCAGGAAACGCGACGCGATGTTATAACGGGTTTGGCCGTGCAGCATACGACTTTGAGCAAAACTGATATATAACCGGCGGCGCGCGCGTGTCATAGCCACGTACATCAGCCGTCTTTCTTCCGCAATGCCATTGATCTCATTCAGGCTGTTTTCATGCGGGAAAAGCCCTTCTTCCAACCCACTCAGAAATACGCTATGAAACTCCAAGCCTTTGGCGGCATGCACCGTCATTAGCTGCAACGCATCCTGACCGCTGCCCGCCTGATGCTCACCGGCTTCCAGTGAAGCATGTGCAAGAAATTCTGCCAGACTGTCATCTTCGGCTTCGTGCACAAAACTGGTCGCCGCGTTAATCAATTCATTCAGATTTTCCAGTCTTTCCGCACTTTCTCGCTCTTTGGCATAATGCGCTAGCAACTCGCTGTACGTCAGCATGTGTTCAACAATTTTCGGCAACGGTAACGTGCTGCAGCTTTGACGCATCGTCATGATCAAGTGAACGAATCCTGCAATGCCTTTTAAAGATTTGGATGATTCTTGCACGATTGCTGTTTCACCGCCGTAATTCTGCAGCGCAGTCGCCCACAAGCTTCCGCCTTGCAATTTCGCATCATCCAGCAATTGCTCCAGACTGCGTGCACCAATCCCACGTGCCGGAAAATTGATTACGCGCAATAACGCACTGTCATCGTCAGGATTAGCTATCAAACGCAAATAAGCCAATGCATGTTTGATTTCCTGACGGTCAAAGAAACGCATGCCACCATAAACGCGGTATGATATCGCAGCATTAAACAAACTGTGTTCTAGAACCCTGGATTGTGCATTGGAGCGATAGAGTAATGCCATTTCAGACAAGGCAATACCTTCCGAATGCAAAGTTTTGACTTCGTCAACGATAAATGCCGCTTCATCGAAATCATTTGGTGCATTGTACACACGCAGTAGCTCACCCTTGCCTTCGGCGGTCCAAAGATTCTTCCCAAGACGTTCGCTGTTATTTTCAATCAGTGCATTGGCAGCATCGAGAATATTGCCGTGTGAGCGGTAATTTTGTTCCAGCTTGATCACTTTGGAGATGCCGAAATCGCGCTCAAAATCTCGCATGTTGCCAGAATACGCGCCACGGAACGCGTAAATACTTTGATCGTCATCACCGACCACAAAAACTGCCGCGGCATTTTGGGTTCCCGTACCCGCCAGTAATTTGAGCCATTTGTACTGCAATGGATTGGTATCCTGAAATTCATCCACCAGGATATGACTAAAACGTTCCTGATAATGCTTACACAGAATCTCATTGCGGCTTAGCAATTCGTAACTGCGCAGCAGTAATTCGGGGAAATCCACCGCGCCTTCCTTATTACATTGCTGCTCATAAGCTTGATAAAATTCAAGCATGCGGCGTGAAAAAGTATCATCGGCTACAACATATGCAGCGCGCAATCCAGCTTCTTTGGCATTATTGATAAACCATTGCACTTGGCGCGGCGGGAATTTTTTATCGTCGGCCGACAAGCTCTTCAAGATACGCTTGACTAAAGCCAGTTGATCGGAAGAATCCAGGATCTGAAATGTTTGCACCAATCCGGCATCTTGATGATGCAGCCGCAACATGCGATGACACAATCCGTGAAATGTTCCAACCCACATACCGCGTGTGTTAATCGGAAGCATTGCGGTAATACGGGTCAGCATTTCCTTGGCGGCTTTATTGGTGAAAGTCACGGCCAGAATACCGTGCGGACTGGCTTGCCCTGATTGGATCAGATAAACGATACGCGTCGTCAACACGCGTGTTTTTCCACTGCCAGCGCCGGCCAGAACCAATACCGATTGATGCGGTAGCGTAATGGCTTCCAGCTGCTGTGGATTCAGATCTGATAGTAAGGAAGTCATGTTACGATTTTAACCAGGCCTTCCATGATCATACTGATACAAATTATATGAAATGGATTTTGACTCACACTGATTAATTCAGAATCAGTTAGGGGAATATTCACATCCTCTCGTGATTCATGAATTAACCGGCGATCATCGAGAAATTGCTACGCCCTGCTTTTTTTAACAATATCCAAGATCAGTGGAGTCAATATGAGTTCTATCGCCATACCCATTTTTCCGCCAGGTACAACAATAGTGTTAGGACGAGACATGAATGAATCATGAATCATACTCAGTAAAATAGGAAAGTCTGCTTTTGTCGGATCCCTAAAACGAATTACCACAAAACTCTCATCCAATGTTGGAATTTCACGTGCAATAAATGGATTGGAAGTGTCAACTGTAGGCACACGCTGAAAGTTGATATCGGTGCGTGAAAACTGTGGCGTAATGTAATGCACATAGTCATGCATACGACGCAGAATGGTGTGCGTTACCGCTTCTGCCGAGTAGCCTCGAGCACTGGTGTCGCGAAATATTTTCTGAATCCATTCCAGATTAACAATCGGTACCACGCCGACCAACAAATCCACGTACTTAGCCACATCTGCCGTATCGCTTTTTGCACCACCGTGCAGTCCTTCATAAAACAGTAAATCGGAACCAGGCGGAATCGGAGACCAAGGAGTGAATGTACCTGCTTTCTGTTTCCAGGGCTCCGCTTCTTCATCATTATGCAGATACAAGCGTGTCTGGCCACTGCCACTTCCACCATATTCCTTGAACAAGGCTTCTAGTTTCTCAAATTCATTGGCTTCTGGACCAAAATGGCTGATTGCACGTCCATTATTTTTTTCCGATTCTGCCACGGCCTGCTTCATTGATTCACGATCATAACGATGAAAACTATCACCTTCTACGATCGCAGCTTTCAAATGCTCACGACGGAAAATATGCTCAAAGCTGGATTTTACCGTTGAGGTGCCTGCACCTGAAGATCCGGTAACGGCGATAACCGGGTGTTTTTGCGACATTCTAATGTTCTCCTAAAAAATATAACATTCAAGTTCACCGGACCAAGTAAAAGTCATCGACGGCAATTCTGTATTAATATGATTCTTCTTTCTTTTCATATTTAGCAGCGATGATCCGTTTGTATTCAGCACTGTTCAGATTGAAAGCGATACGATATCGGGGTCTTATTGGAACTTATAAAATTTAAATCATGTCAGATTGTTTGCTTACATAGCATGCGTATTGTATACCAAGACCACACATAAATTGTCTTTGGCATTTGCATAAGTCAGAAGAAAATTAAAAGACTGCTATTACTTGATGATTGGATTGTTTTAGGAAAAAATTCGTATGAAAAGTATCAAATGGCCATTACTCTCAATTTCATTGCTAGCAATAGTGCTCAATAATTCTGCATTGGCTGAAGGAGATGGTGGTGGGGATAGCGGCGGGGATAGCGGTGGCGATTATGATGGCGACGGCCACCATGACGGCGATGGCCATCACCACCATGACCATAATCATCTTATTTTCGGCATTGGCGGTGGCTATTACGATCCCTGGTTTTGGGGCGGTTACGGTTACTACAATCCGGGATTCTGGGGGAATTACTATGGCCCGGGTTTTTATAGTCCTTATCGCTACCGCGCGTATGGTTTTGCAGACCCTTATTTCAGACCGTATTCTACCTATCCACCCGTCGTTACAGCTCCTTCGCGGCCACCTGTCTACATACAACAGCTGGAATCCAAACTCGCACAACCGAAAACCAACTACTGGTACTATTGCCAAAACCCGCAAGGATATTATCCGCATATTAAAGAATGTCCGGGCGGATGGACACAGGTCGCCCCTCAACCCTACGCACAATGATGAAGTGAGAACACCATGCAAGTAATTAAACGTATCTTGATAGTAATAATGGCTTGTATATTAGCGGCGTGCGTTAGTTTGCCAAACGGGCCTAGCGTTATGACATTGCCAGGTGCCGGCAAAAGCTTTGATCAGTTTCGCCATGATGATTACGATTGTCGGCGCTATGCGTACGAACAAGTGGGCGGCATTACACCTCGGCAAGCATCGCAAACTAGCGGTATAGAAAGCGCCGCCATTGGCGCCGGACTGGGCGCTGCAGCTGGCGCAGCAATCGCAGGAGGGGGTGGCGCGGCAATCGGTGCCGGTACCGGTCTTTTGGCCGGCGGGTTAGTCGGATCGGGTACTGCCAGCAGTTCCGCCTACGTCAATCAACAGCGCTACGACATTAGTTACATTCAATGCATGTATGCCAAAGGCCATCGCGTACCAGTATCCGGCAGAATCACCAATGACCCTCCGCCTGCAAATAACAATCGAGGAAATTCATCTCCACCGACAAACTTTAACCCGCCACCACCCCCGCCAGGCAATCCACCGCCTCCACCTCCCCGATAGACTCTCATTGGCCTGTTACCCCACTCCAGGCAATAGGCCATGAGTAAGCAGCACCATCTATCCAAGCTTCGCTTGCAGTTTCTATGCTTATATCTGCTAATGATTCAAATTACACTGCGTTCGATCATCGATTGACTTATCAAACAGACAATAACTCAGTATCATATTAAGTTAGAATGTGCAGTGGAACATGATCGGTGATTCATCTGCAATCATTGCCATCAGGGTAGCAGCTGAAATTATGGCTATCCATAAACTGCAACTGGATTTTAAGATAAGAACATAGGAGTAAAACCGTGCATCCGATTGTACCCATTATCATGGCACTTGGTGCCATTCTGTTTTTTGTAGGAATAGCTGTACAAATCCGCTTTGGCTTTCAGCGTATTAACATGATCAGACTACGTGGAAAGGAATATAAACTTTGGTATTTTGTAGCCACTACTGTAGTTGCAGGCGTCGCGTTAATTATGCTATCGGTTTTGATACCGAAGTATGTGCCTTATCAGCCTGAGTCAGCATCCAATTTAACGCAACCTGTACTGTCCAGCAACTTGAAATATGAACTGGATTCCATTTTATCCAGTATGGATCTTAATAACGATAGCATGATGAGTGCCATCAGCCGTTTCCAGGTGGAATATCAGGAAGCGTCGCAAAGAAATGAGAAAAACACTATGGATTTGCTCATTCTGGAAATGGCCTACCGGATCAGAACCGAGCTACAAAACCGGAACCACCCGGAAAACCAGATCGAACGGGAAGTAGAGAGAATTATCGGCATTCTGCAGCAACCTGTTAAACAGTGAAATGGTAAGTAAAATAATTATCTGATACTTCTAAAAATATAATCACTCTATTATCTACTTAAGGAATTTACTATGAAGAAAATGATTCAAGCACTGTTGATGATATCTATCCTATTTTTTGCAATTCCCAGTCTAGTACTTGCAGATGAATATCCTGATAAGGCTCTTGAAAAACTGGGAACTGGCCTCGCTAATGCTGTGACTGGTGTCGTTGAAATACCTAAAACAATGACAATCACCGGCAACAGAGATGGTGTCATTCATGGAATGACCGTCGGATTCATTAAAGGCATTGCCTATACTGTTGGCCGATCATTGAGTGGTGCTTTCGATATCGCAACATTCCTTGTGCCAACCACTTCCTTTGTCAAACCCACCCATATTTGGGATGATTTCAACCGGGAGACAACTTTCGTTGAAGCAAAAATGCGCTAATGGATTTTTTCTCTGCATCATGATGCGATTACTTAGCAGTCATTGCCATAAGAGAGATGCATCTTTCAGGTTATTACATAAAATTACGCGTATGCAGGGCAGAGAGCGATTGCGCTCTCTGCCAATCAAAACCAATCTTACGCAAACGCCGTGCACGCCCCCGCTCCATATCGGCAATCAGTATTTGCACTTTTCCCCAACCTGCACGCAGTGCCTCTGGTTGCCACGAACCGGCAGCCAACAATACTAGGGAATCAAATACTTCTTCGTTAAGACCGGCAGTATGAGCCAGCGTATCATGACGGCGTTCAATCGCTGCTGCCAAGCGTTCCAGCAATGCCGGATCTTCTCTCACATGCTGCGTGAGATGAGTAACTCCAAACGCAACGTGACGGGCTTCGTCCTGAGCAACCAGCCACGCTATCTCGCCTGTCACTGGGTCTGGCGCGTGTTGATGCAGAAACTGCAATAATGATAAAAAACTGCCTTCGCCGAGTACGGAGAGCAGCATCGCCGATAATGCAAAATCCGCTTCATCAATAAGCGTTTTCAGCGATGCCTGACCACCGGCAGTGGATAAACCCAGCTTCGGTCTGCGCAACAGCGCGCGCCGGGTAAATACTTCGATGTGACGGGCTTCATCAGCCGCTTGAATCGCCAGCAACTGCATTACTTCGCGGAAATGCGGGTGTATTTGCGCGGCAAATCTGGCTGGAACAACTAGTGCCGCGGTCTCGTTCTCGATAAGATACGTCATCACCTGCACGACCGCATCCTCAATTTCATCGTGCAACACAAATGGCTCATCCCACGGAATCGCTGTCGCAGGATTCCACTGCGCAGCAGCAGCCTGAGCATATAATCGCGCAGCTTCCTCCGCCCAGACTTCCGCACGCGTATCGAGGGGAAAATCAAAAGCCGGTGCACCGGCTTCAACCGTCGCGCTTCGGCCTGCCAAACCCCAGTTGGCATACGCTTGGATTTGTGGGATGGCGGCCTCACCAGTCGACTCTGCATCACGCCAGCGCCCATCTTCAGAGCCACCACGGTATAGCACTGCGACTGGACCACCTGTGATTTGTGAAATTTCGATGTCGTGACCTTGCGCGCGGCACCAGCCGCGTAAATGAATGGCTAGTTCCGGTGCACTGCCATACACCGCAACCGGTGCATGCACCGGCACTGTGCGCAATGCGCGTTTTATCAACAGATGTCCGCCCTGATCCAGCCCCAGCTCGCCGAGCTCAACGCTGCACATACCCCCCTCGATCATGGGCAAGACTTGCTTACGCTAGCAACAAATGCGTCGATAGTTTTGAATCGATTGGCAGCTCTGGCCAATAATGCATATTTCTCAGTGCGCCCCGGTCTCCATTGTTTCAATCCTTCGAGATCCAGCAAAGACCTGACCTGCGGATCATCGTACGACATCGACATCAAGAGAGTACAAAACTGCGCCACAGCCGCTTCAGGCGCATCATCCAGCACGGTAAAATTGCAATGATCATATTCGCTGGTCTGTGCAAGAATGCGTGTGCTATTCGATGGCAGCGTACCCTCGCGAGAAAATAACAAATGATTGCCGTCGATCATACAGGCCGCGTCAACTGTTCCCTTAATTAATGCCTTGGCGGCATGACGTTCACCCCCGATATGGTCGCCGTGTTTACCAACCAGCACATCAAACAGGCGCACTGCAAAATCTTTTTCTGGTTCAAGACCCGCCTCGGACAAATGCAATAGCGGGATCAATGTCGCCTGCGGTGAGTCGGAAGCACCCACGGCAATGGTCTTGCCACGCAGATCCTCAATCGACCGGATCGGCGAATCATTGCGTACAGCGATTACACTGGTGAGATCACAATCGGTATCGCGCATGGCAATTGCTTTGACTGTGCGACCGGTTTGAACAGCAATGCGTTCGGTCTGCAACCATGCCAGCGGAGAATTCCACGCTACGTGAAAGTGTCCGGCAAAATGCCCTTCCACTTGCCGTTCATAGTTTGAATATAGAATGTAATCAAAATCAAAATTGTGCTGTGCAAACCATTTTTGGAAACCATCCCAAATAGTGACAACCTTCGGATCGTATGCAACCGCTCCCAGTAATAAAGTCTCGGACATGCAGCATCCTCTCAAAATACCGGCAGACCGCAAATGGCCTTGCCGATGAAGTCATACAATTGGTCGGTTGTCGGTGCCATCACAGTACCGGCGCGCGCATCGCGAAATCGGCGTTCCACACCAACTTCACGTCGAAACGCGGCACCACCGCAAACACGCATGGCCGTATCCAATACCTGAGTGGCGGATTCCCCGGAAGCGGCTTTGCATTCCAATACGCGCAACATCACATCTTCGCGGTTTGTCTCCAACGCATGCAGCGTATCGAGCCACAGACAGCGCGCCTGATCGGTAGTAATGCGCATCCGCGCAAGATACGCCCGGATAGTCGGCAGCTCAGACAATGCCGAATCAAGATAATCATAGCGCGTTCCCGTCACGTGATTACACTCAGCTGCCGTCGCACCCTCCATCAATCCGATTCCAGTGGCGGCTGTTAGCACATTGAACAATGGCAGCACCGTATCGAGCATAATCGCCAGACCCTGACCATCCTCGCCCAGCATAGCATAGGTTGGGATTAAAACATTTTCTGCAGTAACCGGAGTGGAGTCATTGCCACGTAGACCGAGACCATCAAAACGACCTGCTATCGAAATACCGCTACTGGCACTCGGAATCAGCCAAAGAGTACTAGCACCTTCGGCAGCAACAGGCTTGCTCGACCACACATACAAAGTCGCATGATGCGCCGAAGTTACCCAATTTTTTTTTGCGTTTATACAAATACCGTTCGGATCACGTGCTGCAGTACTTACCGGTGCCCAGAAGTGGCTGCGCGACCCTGCTTCGGAAAATGCCAATGTCGCCAGATGACCACCTTGTGCGAGCTGTTTGCGCACCGCTTCCGCGCCATATTTTTCTATGACAATTGCTGCCGTATAGTGCATGCAAGTTACCATTGCGGTCGATGCGCATTCGCGCGCAAGACGCTCAACCACCAGGGCGGCAGCACGCGGCCCTTGACCCAATCCACCGACGCTTTTTGCACTGATTAATCCCAGCATACCGGTATCACGCAAAGCATCGATCGCCGCCTGTGGAAATGCGCCTGCTTGATCTACTTCGATTGCATTCTTCGCGACGATATCCGTTGCGATTTTTTCTACATTAGTTAAGTAGTCAGTCATGAATTTTTTATGTAATTACACCTAAGCGGTTGCCAAGGTGTTAGCGCTGCTTCCCATGCAAAGAGTATCTCTCGCTGTTTAATCAAAATCTCAAATAGAACTGCCAATACTTGCAGGCGGTGAATCCGCTATCAAACATTCTCTAAACGAATACGCATCAATTCCTTCAGTTAGAGCGTTACTTTCAACGAGCACAAAATGGACACATTCTTTCTCTCCGAAAGAATATTTATATTTATCAGGTTGCGCCATGTCCGTCAAAGCTATTTCATAAAACAAAGCATTCTGGACCCACCAACGGCCTGATTCCGTGAAATTCTTTGTCGTCTCATCCGGTTCCGTAAAACTGAATTCAATTGTATAAGTACCATCGGCATTTCTAGTTTGTATCCAGCTTTTTATCGTACCACCTTGTTCGGTATGCTCCCCTTTCCACACTCCGATTAACTTGGCCTCAATAAGTGGGCTTTGATTAGCTACCGTGATAGCCTTACAGCCGAGCACATTTATTACCAGCAGTACCAAAAAACCCAGTTTCATTACTTTTCCTTTTATGACTCTCAACTCAATCATTATGCTTGAGTTAATTTGTAGAATAAATTATCTCATTTTTCCAATCCAACACGCATAAAGTATTTTTTTACTGTGCCCCTTACAGTCATCAATTTATATTTTCAACGTAATACCCCCGCAATAGGCCCGTCATATCCGGCCTTTATAATCATTCATGTACTGTAAAGCCATACTCGGGAGCAAATCGAGGGCCGGAAAATCCAGGACCTGCAAAGACGATAGCGCATATCTTATGACCGCAGATAGCCAGATTGCCTGTACATAGCATCGCATAAAAGAAATTTCTATGTATTACATTCAGGAGAATCCTATGTTCAAGAAAAAAACACTCGCTTTTTTAGTTTCCGGAGCGCTCATAACTATGGCCGGAACCATGCAAGCCACCGCTGCGAGCACCGGTTTTGATAATTTTACTGCCTTATCTAGCAGCGTTGCTGCTGGCTCCTTGCCGGAATCCAGCCCATTTCAACTTGCTAATCCATCCTGGACACAAGTATCCATCGCCAATCGCACCAACCAGCTAAACCAAGGTCAAGACAATAGCGGCAACTGGGATATGATTACTGCTAACGAAACCGGGATCGATGCCGGCCGTTATCTGTTCATGCCTTTTGAAACAGACACTGCAGGTGTTCAGCGCATTGATTTGCTGAATCCTGATTATAATACGCGCGCCGTAACCCTCGTTGCATCGGGTACACAAGGATTCGTTGCAGGAGACGCCTCTCTCTGGACACCGTGGGGTAGCTACCTGACAGCCGAGGAATCGTGGGGCACCGGCAGCACAAATGGTCGCCTATTTGAACTGACCAATCCAATTACCGCAACCGGCACAGGCGATTCAAATTTCGTGCAACGCGCTATTATTCCACATGTCTCACACGAAGGCCTGGCGTTCGATAATCACAACAACTTCTACTTCATCGACGAAGTAAACGGTGGCAGCATTTACAAGTATGTCTCCGCTAATCCGAACGCAACCAATGGCGATGATTATTTTGCCGCTGGCCAAACTTTCGTAATGCAGGTCAGCGGCGGTGGAAATGCCAATGCAACTGGCGCTATCACCTGGGCACCGATCACAGATGCCAATGGCGGTGTGTTAGCCGGCATTTCTGTTCTCAATAGTGATGGCAGCATTGATGGCCGCTTGTCCGCCGACAATGCCTTAGGAACCGACTATCAGCGCCCGGAAGATCTGCAGATAAAAACACTAGCTAATGGTGACCAGATCTTGTACGTTGCAACCACCACCACGGACGAAGTTTATTCCTTTAATCTTGGCAGCAATACCGCTAGCTTATTTGCGAATACCTCGACTCTCGATCAAGCCACAGGTCTGGGCGTAGGTGACACGTTTAATAATCCAGACAATCTGGCTATTGATGCCGAGGGGAATATATACATCGTTGAGGACCAACCAGGCGGCCAAGCCGACATTTGGTTTGCCACGGATGCCAATAATGATGGCATCGCCGAATCGATAGGCCGTTGGGCTTCCTTGTCCACCTTAGATGCTGAACCAACGGGGCTTTATTTCGACAAGTTCAACCCCAACGTGGCTTACGTCAATGTACAACACCCCCTGAGTGGTGATGACCGTACAATCTTGATCGCCGTTCCTGAGCCAGAAACCTACGCTATGCTCTTGGCCGGTTTAGGTTTGCTTGGTGCTTCTACTCGCCGCAGAAAATTCCGCTAACAAAGTATTTCAACCTGCGATTCACCGTGGTTCCCCACAGGGATAGGTGCAGGGCGCGCGGAGCAAATTTATTAAAGAAATGTATTATCCATGTAGACACAGCGGGGGAAAGCTATTTTGAGACAGATTTTTTGATTATTTGAGGCGAATAGTTATTCTATTTAACGAGAATAATCGGAAAATATGACCAAAATAGCTTTTCCGCAGTAGATCGTTCTATTCTCGGACGGCCTCCTAAACTCTGTTAAGAAGAGTTAACAACAGTTTGTTTATTTTTCTTACACTTAAGGTGGATATGTTTATGAAGAATTTAGCTTAGATTTGCTGACTATTGCTTGAGAATGGTTGTACGACACCACTGCACTTAAACCACCTAAGCCGGTGTAACCGGCTTAGGTTAGTTACAACAGTGTTTCTTCAAATACTAGCTGCACTTTCCTGTTTCTGAACCATCCTCTTTAGTTTCTGTGCCGTCTTCTTTCACACAGGAATTCTGGCAAACACCTGATTTCTTACATGCTTTATCAGCTGGAAGGCTCTTTTTCTCAATACAGGTTCCTTCAACCAGATAGCAAACTTGGTTAGCTGCACAAGCAGTTTTGCCATCTTTTTCGGTCTCCAGACTGCAACCCGCAAAAGCCTGATTCGTTGCAAAAACCATTGCAATAACTAATATCAACGCATTAACTGTTTTTTTGAACATATTCTCTCCTTTTTTAGATTTAAAAATAAAAAACTCCCTTGTTCCTCTGATTAGCATAGCAGAAAAATTTTTTATCGGGTGCGAATTGTTTTCACCGTTTATGTCAGATAATTCTTTTGATGAGTTTTAGTCCGACTCCGACTACAGTGCATTTGGTTAGAATTCCCTGTAATTTATAGTTTTTCCGTACTATTTTTCCACTTCCAACGCAACCATACCCGAAGCAGCCTGAATTCCTCTACATCAATGCCGTCGGGCAGTATTACTACGCTGCGCGTAAGAATTTTTCCAGAAGGCTTTAAATTCAGTACAGTCAGATATGGTGCAACAAAAGTATCACCTAGTATGTTACACCCCATTGATTCACCCGAACGTGTGGTTAATGTGCATTGCATCTCGCCAGATAACTCAAAAAATACCACGGCATCGTTCGCAGTAAGCAAGGCATCCTGCCGCAAATAATAAATTAAACTGAACACCAGTGCGACAGCGGCAGTCGCTGTGATACCTAAAGGCAGTTCCAATGGCCATAATAAACCTGCCGCGGCAAGATGAGCTAGACTGAGAATGGCCGCAAGTTGATAGGAAGGTTTGCGATGGATGATTAATACAGACATATATTAAAGGGTATTTCTAAAATCACTTACCGATCATTAAATGTTTCAGTGACTATAAATTCGAACCATCTGTCATCCTACAAAATCGTACTCAAGTCATTACTTGAGACTGGATTTTGATTTTACCCTGACGGGATACCGTATAATTACCTTTATTTATTTATTGACAGTTTTTGTATGAATCCAGTATGGCAAGCCTACCTACGCAAGCAACATGCTGTTATTGAAAGTAATTGTGTGATTCATTTTGGCGATAGCACAACGGAACTTAAAGATACGCAAACAGGGACTGCTATGGCCGATCTTTCCCATTATGGCTTGATTCGATTTTCCGGAGCCGATGCGCCAACATTTCTGCAAAGCCAGGTCAGTTGCGATATCCGCGAAATCAATCAGCAAAAAGCACAATACGGCAGTTACTGCACCCCAAAAGGACGCGTTCTGGCAAGCTTTTTACTGTGGCAGCAAGATGATAATTATTTTATGCAACTCCCTGCCAGTTTGAGCATTCCGATACAAAAACGTTTATCACTCTATGTGCTGCGTGCCAATGTGCAATTGCGCGATGCGAGCGATACTCTGATTCGAATCGGTATTGCAGGGCAGAGCGCTGCAACGTTGATTGAAGAGATCACCGGGTTGTCCTTTGCAAATCAACCGCTAGAAATCATTCATCATGAAAATATCACCATCCTTTTCTTGACTCAGAATCGCATAGAATTGATCGCATCAATCGAGAATGTGTCTACACTCTGGGAACATTTTAGCCAACGTGCAAAACCCGTTGGTGCCAATTGCTGGGATTGGTTGGATATCCAATCCGGAATTCCAGTAATTTTACCCGAAACTCAGGAAGAGTTTTTGCCACAAATGATCAATTTGGATGCGATCGGCGGTATCAGTTTCAAGAAAGGCTGTTATCCAGGACAAGAAATCGTAGCTCGTACCCAGTATCTAGGAAAACTCAAGCGTCGCATGTTTCTCGCTCACATACCTGCAGTGGAGGCAGTAAAAGCCGGTGATGAGCTCTATAGCATAGATATGGATGATCAATCCAGTGGCAACATCGTCAGCGCGGCATTATCGCCAAACGGAGGTTTTGATGTTTTGGCGGTAATCCAGCAAAGCAGCGTAGATTCATCCCAGATTCGTTGGCAATCGCTGCAAGGACCTGTGTTGCAAATCAAATCACTGCCTTATTCGTTGCCTGCATAAAAAGACATCACAACGCTAACGGCGATTTCTATTCCTATTGTTTCTCCGTTGTCTGTTCTTGCTGCTTTGGTTTATTAGTGAAACGCAAACTTTCAGGTGCATTGGTACCGCCAGTTACAACGAATGTCATTGCCTCTTCGGTCGTCCAATCCGTTAGTATCACGTCTTCCATTGGCAGGATCTCAATATAACCCGATGTAGGATTAGGTGAAGTCGGCACATAGACTACAGCCAGCTTTCTTCCATTATCCTCGTCATGCATGATTTTCGTAATAAATCCAACTGCTTTCATTTCTGATGACGGAAAACTGATCAGCACAACCCGTTGTCCGGTAACAGGCGGTTTACTTATTGTGAGCAAAAAACGTTTAGTGGCACCATAAATTGTCTGTACTAAGGGTAATCTGGTCAGTATGTATTCGTAAATACTAATGACTTTCTTGCCAATAACAAAAGATGCCAGCAATCCAATACCATACAAACTAACTACTGTCAGCAGTGCTGCAACTGCATGCTGAAAATTGGAATCCAGTAGCCAACTTGCAGTAGTATCTGAAAAAGGGCGAACTGCACGAGCCATTCCTTTTAATAAAGGGTCTCCAATACGCGCCAATAAATTTAATAAAAAATCAAACACCAACCAGGTAACCCATAGTGGCGCTACCGTAAGAAAACCAATAAGTATGTAGCGGCCTACATGAGCAGAGCGTGCTGCGCGCTGCTCTTCGCCATTTTCTTGTATCGTCATGCTCTAAACTCATCCCCGACTGAACAGTAAGCCTACTTCAACCCTTTTCATATAATCAATGCTTCTTTTCTCCAAGTGATTAACTTCCATCACCTATAATTTCTTTAAAGCTAAACGAGCTATGATAATATTATTTTGTTGAAGATCGGTATAAATATTAGAAATATCATTTACTGGCAAGGCGGCATTGTTCTTGGTAGAATCGCCGGACTAGTTGCTATAATCTCTAACATAAATGACTAGTAATGAATGTGTTATATCAAATGATATTGCGATAATTGTTTCCGATTGCTTCGGGAAAATTTTGGCCAATTTGCACACTTTTCCAATCAAGTTGCCAAATAATCAATTGAAAAACAAAATCGTAGAATATTATGCGAACTCAATTGTTAAATAAATAAAAAACATCACCCATGCAGTATTTGATTCAGGGTGTACTTCTATTAGAATGAAAAGGGACTGTTATGTCACATAGTTCAACACAAATCAATAAATATCTGAAAGGCTTACAGAAACACCTTGCTGACGAACATCCAGATAATCCGACTCTGGCTAACGCTGTAAAAAGTTTTAGAAAAATGGATTATGTTGGTCATAGCATGGGGCTAATCGGTAAAGATGAATCCTATGCGACCTGTGTGACGTGGTGGCCTATGATTGCCGTACTAGGCACATTCTCGGCCGGCAAATCAACCTACATCAATTCTTATTTGAATATGCCGCTACAACGCACAGGAAATCAAGCTGTCGATGACAAATTCACAGTAATTTGCTACAGCCATCATAATGAGGCAAAAACACTTCCTGGCATAGCACTCGACGCAGACCCGCGTTTTCCTTTTTTTCAGATAAGCCGTAGTATTGATGAAATTTCTGAAGCTGGGCAAGAACGTATTGATGCTTACCTACAGCTAAAAACCTGCCCATCTGAAAACATACGCGGAAAGATTCTTATTGACTCTCCGGGTTTCGACGCCGATAACCAACGTGCATCTACATTACGCTTAACCCAACACATCATCAATTTATCTGATCTTGTCCTGGTATTTTTTGATGCGCGCCATCCAGAACCGAAAGCGATGCAAGATACATTGGCTTATTTGGTATCCGCGAGTGTTAATCGTGCAGACGCCAATAAATTTCTTTATATTCTTAACCAAATTGATGTAACTGCACAGGAAGACAATCCTGAAGAGGTTGTCTCAGCCTGGCAGCGTTCGCTGGCTGAAGTGGGGCTAGTCACGGGACGATTCTATCGAATTTATAATCCAAGTGCTGCCGTTCCGATTGCTAATCCGCATGTTAGAGAACGTTTTGAAAAGAAACGCGCGGAAGATATGGCTGACATCAATGCACGCATGCACCAAATCGAAGTAGAGCGCTCTTATCGTATTGTCGGGAAGCTTGAACAAACTGCCAAGGGTATCAAAAATCAGATTGTCAATAAGCTCTCTGAAATGCTTAAAAAATGGAAAAGCAGAGTTATGCTATTTGACGGTATGGTATTTAGTATTCTGGCTGTATTAGCGGGTGTGGCTTTATCCATGAATGAATCCTGGGGTCTTCTGACAGCATTCCCGGATGAGCTCCGGCAAGGCGAAACCACCGCGTTGGCCATAGCCGCATTTCTGGTGATCAGTATTATTTATATCCATTTTTCTATTCGCCGCGCTGTTGCCAACAACCTATTGAAGAGACTGGCCGATGAAATGGGGAACGACCACGAAACATACAAACAGTTTATGCAAGCTTTTAATAAAAGCACAGTCGCTTACCGCCCAATGTTCCTAAAGGGTCCGGCTGGCTGGAATGAGGTAACACAACAAACAATTGATGAAATCATTAATGAAGCCAATGATTATATCCAAGCATTAAATGACCAATTTACCAATCCCTCTGGTAACGAAGGGGGAAATTCACAAGTTTAAAGTTTATTACATGTACTAGGGTCTAAATGACATTTTAAGATAACCATTTAATACACAGTACAAACTAAATATTGGTATCCCTTACACCAATCAAACGAGTTTGCGATGCCTCGATTGATGTGTAGTGATGAGTTCTGGTCGAGACTAGAGAAGACTCTGCTTCAAAAAGCAATTTATAACAAGCGTTGCACATGACGATTGAAGGCATGCTATATCGAACGCGAGCTGGTTGCCCGTAGCAAGACTTACCGAAGGCTTTTAGATGTTGGAATTACGTCTAGAAAAATTCGATGCGTGGTCATTGAGTAACAAGTGGAGCAGGATTTTCAAGACGCTGATCATATGTACGTGGCCTTTGTCGCAACTTAGCTGCTCGAACTTAATGTCTTATCGATCTTCTTGACCTTCTTGACCTGGTCAAGTAAAACCGGACACTTCAGTTAAACAACTTTCATCGTTTTGCTGCTTCAGCTTTATATTGGTTCGGACTTTTGTAATCCAGGTATGAATGCAGTCTTTGGTTGTTATAAAACACGGCGATATGCATGCAAAATGTCCTGCTGCGCGATCAGACCAGGTGGTGTCCGACGCAACCAGATAGCCATTCGCAATGCATCACAAACCAGTGTTGCTTTCATCCGTGAGCTCATGCCCCAACCGACCACTTTTCTGGAAAATAAGTCTATTACGATTGCCAGATACAACCAGCCTTTCCGTATCCAGATGTATGTAATAACGCTGACATCAACTTGATCCGGTTTGACAACATAAATTGCCGATTCAGTTAGCCCTGATTTCGACGCTTCTAGCCGCTTCTGCTATCGTAAGTCACTGATCCACAACCAGACTGATTGCATCCAGTTTGAATTCCTTTGTATATTGTTTCCTCGTTTCCATTTCTTCCTCCAATTAAGAT
>NZ_JAIEME010000065.1 GCF_019752415.1 Nitrosomonas sp. | reverse complement strand
AAATTGGGCAAATTATCGCAATATTACATAATCACTCGGCTTGATCTCTACTGCGCGATGAATTATTCAGCGTTTCCCTAATTTTTCAGCACATGCAATTACTGAAATCCGATATTGACGATACACAGAGTTTGTGCAACTGTGTTAACAAATCTGATTTATTCACGGTGAGTTAATCGTTCATCAACCAATTCAATCCAGTGCTTAACAGATGCCGCAGTTCCTCCTTGCAAATGCATTAGGCAGCCAATATTAGCAGTGGCAATCTGATCAGGTTTCCCAGACTCCAGGGCAATTACTTTGTTTTTCAGTAATTGTTGTGAAAGCTCTGGCTGCAAAATGGAATAGGTACCGGCCGAACCACAGCAAAGATGTCCATTAGGCACGACAGTCAAGTCAAAACCGACAGCGATCAGGATCTTCTCAACCACACCACGAATCTTCATACCGTGTTGCAAAGTACAAGGAGAGTGAAAAGACAGTTTTATTTTATCGGTATTGGTATTTTGTTTATCCATCAAGCGCACAACATTTTCAAGTTCAGCATGGAGTATTTCGCTAATATCTTTTGCAAGTACTGATATTCTGGCTGCCTTCTCGGCATAAGCTGGATCATGTCGTAATACATGTCCATATTCTTTTACGGTTACACCACACCCGCTGGCTGTCACCACAATTGCTTCAACTTCGTCTCGTTCAATCCATGGCCACCATGCATCAATATTGCGACGCATATAATCCAAACCTTCCTGCTGGGCATTTAGATGAAAAGTAACAGCGCCGCAACATCCCGTCTTCTCTGCCTTGATCAAAGCTATACCGAGATTATCCAGTACACGTGCAGTCGCTGCATTGATGTTGGGCGCTAATACCGGTTGCACACAACCATCAAGGACCAGCATTTTGCGCGCATGATTCGCCACCGGCCATTTTTTAGCCGGTCTAGGCTTGACCGGGATTGTTTTTTTTAAACTTTCTGGCAGAAATGGGCGCACTGCTTGCCCTGACTTAAGCAATACATTAAATATCAATGAATTTGGCAAGATCTTGCGTAGCATATAACGCATAGCATCCGACCTGATGTCA
This sequence comes from Nitrosomonas sp., assembly GCF_019752415.1. Classification (GTDB taxonomy): domain Bacteria; phylum Pseudomonadota; class Gammaproteobacteria; order Burkholderiales; family Nitrosomonadaceae; genus Nitrosomonas. The sequence continues at coordinate 19,886 of NZ_JAIEME010000065.1, read as the reverse complement.
CGTTTCACCTGCTTTTCAAGCAGATCGCGGCTAAGATCCACCAATTCTCCATAGCGCACGCCTGATGGACAAGTCGTTTCACAGGCGCGGCAAGTCAAACAACGATCCAGATGCAGTTGCGTTTTTTGCGTAACGGGTTGCCCTTCCAGCATCTGCTTCATCAGATAAATACGACCGCGCGGACTATCCAGTTCGTCACCCAGAATCTGATAAGTCGGGCAAGTAGCCAAACAAAAACCGCAATGCACACAACTACGGAGAATGGCATCCGCTTCCTGTCCTTGCGGAGAATTTTTTATAAAATCAGCGAGCTTAGTTTGCATTTACATCTCAGGATAAAGTCGACCAGGGTTCAAGATCCCCGATGGATCAAATTTTTCTTTCAGCGCACAATGAATTTTCATCATGCCGGGATCAAGCGGATGAAGCACAGAAACACCCGGCTCATTGCTGCGAAACAAGGTGGCATGACCACCCGCGTCTTTTGCTGCTTTGTGAATGGTTACTGCATTCAATTTTTCATCGCCCAGTAGCCAGCGCAAACCACCATTCCATTCTATTAGCTGTTCTGCAGGTAAATTTAGAGGCGGTGTTGTCGGATTAATCGATAAACGCCATAGGGAACTCGCCGACTGGAAAAAGCCATGCGTTTGTTCGCGTATCGATCTCCAGAAAATTTCACTCTCACGCAATTCTTCGCCGCCCAATTTTAACTGGGCAGCTCGTACTGCTGATTCAGCGCCGGATAATCTGAGCAACAGTTCACCATTCCTATAGCAAGTCGCAGAAATCGGCAGCGGCTTACCGGCCCATTGATTCATTCTCTCGATGGCTACAGTTCCATCCATTTGCATATGCAGAGTAATTTCGGTCACAGGCTTAGGCAAAACTTTGAGCGAGACTTCAAGCAACATCCCCAGCGTACCCATAGCACCCACCATCAGTCGCGAAACATCATAACCCGCAACATTCTTCATCACCTGCCCGCCGAAATTGAGATCATCCCCTTTGCCATTGAGCATCCGCACACCCAGCACAAAATCACGCACCGAACCGGCGGAAGCACGGCGCGGACCTGACAAACCGGCAGCAATACAGCCACCCAACGTTGCCGCCGCGCCAAAATAGGGTGGTTCAAACGCCAGCATTTGCCCTTTTTGGTCAAGTGCAGCTTCCAAATCAGCCAGACGAGTGCCTGCACGTGCAGTAATGACTAGCTCAGTCGGCTCATAATCGATAATGCCGCTATAAGCCGTTGCATCCAGTAGCGTGTTATTTTGCGCCACTACCGAATTGCCATAAAAATCTTTTGTGCCGCCACCACGTATCTGCAGCGGGGTTTCCTGCTCAGCCGCTGCACGAATAGTTGCTTTGTATTGGTCAATAATTGCTTGCATGGACTTTAAAAACGGGGCAAGTCAGCAAATTTATCTTCACCGCGATGCACATGCATCGCACCCAATTCGGCACAGCGATGTAGTGTGGGCACGGCTTTACCGGGATTCAGTAATCCTGAAGGATCGAACGCCGCTTTCACCGCATGAAACATTTCCAGCTCGCCCGTTTTAAATTGGGTGCACATCTGATTGATTTTCTCCATCCCCACACCATGTTCTCCGGTGATCGTGCCACCGGCATGAATACACATTTCCAGTATTTTTCCGCCAAACTCTTCCGTTCTCTCCAGTTCACCCGGCTGATTGGCGTCATACAAAATCAACGGATGCAAATTGCCATCTCCGGCATGAAACACATTCATGCAGCGCAATCCATATTCCTGGGAAAGTTTCTCAATGCCGTCCAACACATCCGCCAGATGCTTGCGCGGGATGGTGCCGTCCATACAGTAATAATCCGGAGACACCCTGCCCGCCGCCGGAAATGCCGCTTTACGCCCCGCCCAAAATCTGAGCCGTTCAGCTTCATTTTGTGAAGCGCTGATTTTAGTCGCGCCACTTTGCTGCATGATGGCATAAATGCGCTCGATCTCATCGGCCACTTCCTCAGCGCTTCCATCCGACTCACACAACAAAATAGCCGCCGCATCCAGGTCATAACCTGGATGCAAAAATTCTTCCACCGCATGGATGGTAATTCTATCCATCATTTCCATACCGGCAGGAATAATGCCCGCGCCAATCACATTCGCCACCGCATTGCCTGCTTTGTGCACATCATCAAATGCCGCCATTACCAGTTGCGCCTTTTCGGGTAGCGGAATCAGCTTCACCGTAACTTCCGTGACAATGCCCAGCATGCCTTCACTGCCCGTCATCAACGCCAGCAAATCATATCCCGCGCTATCCAGGCTTTCACCGCCAATTTCCAGACACTCGCCCTCGATAGTCAGAACACGCAATTTGAGAATGTTATGCACGGTGAGGCCATATTTTAGGCAATGCACACCACCCGAGTTTTCCGCCACATTGCCGCCAATCGAACAAGCAATTTGTGACGAAGGATCCGGGGCATAATACAAACCATACACTGCCACCGCCTCACTGATCGCCAAATTCCTGACGCCCGGCTGAACCCGCGCCATGCGTGCAAGTGGATCCACGGCGATGATTTGGTTCAACTTGGCAAGTGACAACAAAACGCCTTGTGCATGCGGCAATGCACCGCCTGACAGACCTGTACCCGCGCCCCGCGCCACAACAGGCGTTTGGGTTGCATAGCAAAGCTTTAGAATTTTGACGATTTGTTCTTCCGTGCGCGGCAAAACGACCACCAACGGCAATTGCCGGTAAGCCGACAGACCATCGCATTCATACGGCCTCAAATCTTCGGTTTCATACAACACCGCCTCGGGAGGCAAAAAAGACCGCAGATTATTGACGAGTTCTTGAGGGGACATACAATTATTCCGGATGCTTTTGAATTTCGTGATTGGCTAATTTTTCCAGCATTTTTACAATGGCCGAATTATCCCATTTCGCGCCACCATGTGCGAGACAGGCAGAAAACAATTCGCGCACGGTTGCGGTATTGGGCAAACTTACTCCCAATGCGGAAGCGCTCGCCAAGGCAATATCCAAATCTTTTTGATGCAACTCGATGCGAAAACCCGGTTCAAAATTCCGCTGAATCATGCGTTCGCCATGCACTTCCAGCACACGCGAAGCTGCAAAACCACCCAGCAAAGCTTGCCGCACCTTTTCCGGATCGGCACCCGCCTTGGATGCAAACAGCAATGCTTCAGCCACGGCTTCTATGGTCGATGACACAATAATTTGATTGACGACCTTGCAAATCTGACCGGCACCATTCTCACCCACATGCGTAACCGTCTTGCCCATCAATTCGAGCACCGGTTTAATTCTTGCAAATACCGCTACGCTTGCACCCACCATAATGGTCAGCGTGGCATTTTGCGCCCCCACATCACCGCCCGAGACCGGCGCATCGGCGTACTCTTGCCCCAGCACATTCAGCCGTGTCGCAAACTTTCGTGTATCCAGTGGCGAGATCGAACTCATATCCACAATCATCTTGGCTTGATCAGAGTGGGGTTCTAAGCCCTCAACAATGCCATTCTCACCGAATAACACTTTCTCCACATCCGGCGTATCCGGCAACATGGTAATAATCATATCCGCATGCTGCGCCACCACCTTGGGCGAAGAAAATGCCCTGCCGCCCAGCGCAACCAAATCGGCAGGCACGCCACTGCGCGAATGCAAAAACAAACTGTGCCCGCCCTGGATCAAATGCCCAGCCATGGGTTTTCCCATAATGCCCAGACCGATAAAACCGATATTTGCCATAACCGTTTACTTTGAGAATGGATAGCCGAATGATATGTCGATAGCCGGAATAACGAAAGAAAAAACTACCGCTGGGATAATCGGACCCGCCACAGTGCCGCCAACGAGCTGCCTATCAATGAATGCATCAGCACTGAAATCGCTCCCACAACCGGTGCCAGCGGCAGCAACGGAAATGCCTGTTTGGCCAGCACGATCGCCAGACCGGAATTCTGCATGCCGACTTCAATCGAAATAGTGCGGGCGCTCTGTGTCTGACAACCGAGGATCCGTGCGAGTTGATAGCCAATCAGAAAACCGCCGCCATGCAACAACGCAACCGCGAGAATCAGTTCGCCGCCATGCGTAAGAATGGTCTCAGCATTGGCTGCAAACACCACCGCGCAGATCACGCACACCCCCAGCACCGACAGCAGCGGCGCGACAGGCATCACGCGCTGCACAAGCTGCGGCACCCAGCGATTGAGCAAAACGCCCAATACGACTGGCAAAATTACGACTTGCAAGGTTTGCTTGAACAACATCCAGGTATCTACCGGAACCAAAGCACCCGCAAATAATTGCGTCAGCAGAGGCGTCAGAATCACCGCAGCCAATGTGGAGCAAACGGTCATCACTACTGACAACGCCACATCAGCTTTCGCGATATACGAAACCAAATTCGAAGCCGTGCCGCCGGGACAGCAACCCACCAGGATCAATCCAACCGCAAAATGCACCGGTAAGTCAAGTCCCGTCGCTATTCCCCAGGCCAGTAAAGGCATGATGGAATATTGCGCGGCAAAACCCATTGCCACCACGCTCGGCATGCGGGCAATCCGGCGGAAATCATCGAAGGTTAGGGTCAATCCCATGCACAACATGACAAAAGCCAGAATCAGCACCACAACCGGTCCTTGATTCAGCGGCAGCAACCACTCCGGCGAGGATAAAGCCAAAGCGCCGGCCAGTATCATCCAGAGCGGAAACAACAGGGTCAGTCTTTGCAGCATAAAGGATGTCGGATCCGCTTAGATTTCTGGCAGGAAAGAACGTGCAAACAACAGGGTATGGTGCTGCCCGTACTGATTAACGATACGACTGGCTTGCAGACCGGCTGCCGCTGCCATTTCCTGTAATGTTGAAAAATACTCCGGGTAATCGTGATCATGCACATGCGTACACGCCTCTTCCAATTGATCCGGCGGCACCTTGATCCAATTGTCGCGCATGCATTTCAGATAGCCTTCCAAATAATCCTCGCGGCTCTGGTTTTCCTCACGCACCACATCTACCAGAATCAACCAGCCCTTTCCCGCCAGGCAACTCCCAACGGCTTGGAAAAAACGCGCTTTATCAACAGACGTTAAATGATGTACCGCAAATCCCGTGAAAATTACATCCCAGGTTTTACTGGTGGCTTCAACAGCTTCCAGCAAATCGCCCTGCGTCAACCCAACTTTCGAGCCGGGCAAATCAGCCAAATAGCCACGTGCCTCGATCAATGCCGCTTCAGACAAATCCACGCCTGCATACACCGCCGGAGGAAATTGCCGCAGACAAGGCGCCAGATAGCGCGCACTACCGCAACCCAAATCCAGCAAACGGTAACGCCCGGCATCGTCACGCAAGCTCAGCAGCCGCCCTACCCCCGCATAGATTTCCTGATGAAACATGTAATTGTGTTCCGTGATCAGATCGTACAACGACCAGGAACGTGTAAAGATGGTGGTGGATTCAGCAGATGTCATCGGGAATTAAATAAACAAACTCAGTAGGCAGCACTTTACATGAAATTTAAGCGGTAGTGGATGCCATTAAGCGGAGTGCAATACACCTGGTGGTGGTTCATAAAGCCGAATCAATGACGGATTATGCTACACTAATCCATCCTACAAACCCCAAAGACCAAGCCCGCAGGGGCTGCACCCCGCAAAGGGACAAAGGACAAAGATCAAAAATCCCTGGCGATACGAAAACCCCGGCCGACGTTGGAAGCAACGGAGTAGTACCTGAGACGGCCAGCCGATCGCAAGTACTGAGGAAAGTCGAACCACGAACCGCCCCGAACCACCCGGCGATTACACACGCCGCCATTTGCATCCGTCCAGGCGGAACCGTTATTCGGTGCATTCTGATAGTTTTCATGCCCGCAGTCCTGAGTCCATTCCCAAACATTTCCGGCGGTGTCATAGAGCCCAAATGCATTCGGTTTGAACGAACCTACTGGAGCAGTTTGCTTTTTGCTATCCCACTGACTACCGCAGCCAGAGCAGTTTGCATTGTTTTCCCCAATATCATTTCCCCACCAATAAACGGTTTGCGTTCCCGCGCGCGCAGCGTACTCCCATTCGGCTTCGCTCGGCAGGCGATATTGCTTACCGGTTTTGTCCGATAGCCATTGAAGGTATGCTTGCGCGTCGTCAAATGAAACGTTAATCACAGGCCGCTTGCCGCGTCCCCAGCCATAATCATCCGGCAATTTTCGGTTGGTCGCCTTGGCAAACGCATCGTACTCGTCAAATGTAACCTCATATTTACTGATTTCAAAGGCATAGGCGATGGCGACTTCGTGTTGCGGCTTCTCATCATCATAGTCAGCGGAGCCCATCAGGAATTTACCAGGTGGGATGCGTACCATTTCTGGTTCAATGGCAGAAACATTGGATTGCTCAGTAACAAGTTGGTTAATTGGATCGGGGGTTGCCTGTTGCGATTGTTCCGCAGTTGGCTGAGGTGAAATCAACCCAAAATAAATCCCTGCCGCCAGAACGATCCCAACCACACCCGCAATCGCTGCGAATCCCGGAAAACCTGGTTTTCCCGATTTTTCTGGTATTTTAGGTGATTCAGATTGCAGTGGTGTCGGCACCTCCATGATTTTTTCCAGTGCTTTTATCAGCTTGTCGACATCCGTATGAAAACGATGATCGGTGATTTCAAGCCCTTGGTGCTTTGTCAGCGGCACCAGGCATACGGGCAGTTGTGCCGGTTTGGGCATCGCGGCACCACCAACCAGTACTGGAATAACGTGAATGTTCCGCTCCAGTAATGCGGCGATTTCAAGCTGCACCCAATTATCCAGATGATCCAAACGCCGCTGTCCGTTCGCATCGGCGATATCCAGCCAGTGTTCTCCGATCAATACCACGGCCACTTGCACCGCTGCCAGTTTCTCCTGAATCACTTGATCAAAAACCTCGCCCGGCTCGATCTGATCGATATCCATAAACACATGGTCATGACCGAAATGGGCAGCCAGCCGATCATACAGCCGGCCTGCGTAAGGCGAACTATCCTTGCGGCGGTAATTAATGAAAATTTTGGACATAGCGAATGTTATTTTTCAAACCGCCAATCATACTGGCAATCGATTTTTCCGGTCAAAAAAACGTTAGTAGCAACTCGAAATCAACGCTCGGATTGACAGCCCTGGCAGCGATTTGCGCACTTTCTATCCCTCAGCTAGTACTTTAAATGACAGTGAGAATATCCTGATTTATTGTGATTAATTGTTGTGTCATCAAGAGAAATCTAGTAAATTGATTGCCATCGATCACGTTTAATTTTATTGATCCTTTTGATTACTATGAATAAAAAACCTTTACCGTTACTCCGAGATAGTCTCGTATGCAGCTTTTGCATCAGCCTTTTTCTTCTGACCGGCTGTCAATCGTTTCTGACTCAACCATCGGTTCTAGCCACTCCGGCGATTAAATCTTTGCCCATTCCCCTGGCCAGTCATGAGTTCAACTTTGATCCCGCTCGTGATGATGTGGTTGGCACGCTTCAGGTGATCACCGTCAATAAAGACGATACGCTTTCCGATATCGCCCGGCGCTTCAACTTGGGTTACGAGGAAATCGTCAGCGCCAACCCGAGTGTTGATCCCTGGTTGCCGAAAGCAGGCACTCCCATCGTGATCCCCACCCAGTTCGTGCTGCCGGATGCACCGCGCCAAGGTATTGTGATCAATCTCGCCGCCATGCGAATGTTTTATTTTCCCAAAGCCAAGGCCGGTGAACCGCAGAGAGTCATCACCCATCCTCTCGGCATCGGGCGCGTGGAATGGAAAACGCCGGAAGGCATCACCAAGGTTGTATCCAAAAAGGCAAATCCCGCTTGGATACCGACGCCTTCCATCCGTAAAGAACACGCAAAAAACGGCGATCCCTTGCCTGCCATCGTTCCACCCGGACCGGATAACCCAATGGGCACGCATGTGCTGAAACTCGCGTGGCCGAGCTACGCCATTCACGGCACCGACAAACCGCCGAGTGTCGGGCTGCGCGGCAGTCACGGCTGTCTACGCATGTATCCAGAGGATATCGTAGGCATATACAATAACGTGCCGGTCGGTACAGCCGTGCGCGTCGTGAATCAACCCCGCCTGCTCGGATGGCGTGACCACAAGTTGTATCTACAAACTTATCCGATCCTGGAAGACGATAAACGCAATCACGCTCAGTTACTTAAGAAAACGTTAAGCGCCGTGCGCGCAACCCCTAAGGCAAAACACGAAGCGCGTGCCCAAGCCAAGATCAATCAGATTCTGCTCGATGAAGTCATTCGCAATCCGCGCGCCGTAGCCACGCCGGTCACACAACCAAATATGACGTTACAAACCTATCTTGACCGTGCCACGCGTGTGCAAAATATCCTGCCTTTCAACGCGACTTGGGAAGGCGATATGGAGGGACAGTTGACAGCGGCAGAAGTACTGAAGCTAGCGAATAAGGAATCCGATCCGGCTCGATAAGATCACCCATTGTTTATCTCAGTTCGATGGCATGCCGATTAACAGTGCTAAACGTCCAAACGCACCTTCAGCTCGGCGTTGGGATAGTCCTTTAACCACACACTCAGTTGCTCGGGTGAAGGCTGGCCGCCACGTCGCATCAGGTGCGCCCAGGCAAGCACAGCAATCGGTGCGATGATAAAAGTGCCGGCAATAAACAGCTTGCGTGTCTCGGCTATAAAAGCTTCGCGCTCTACGGTTGGCACCTGGGCAAGATCGTAACCCCAACCCAACCAGGCTGTCATTCCCAACATAAAGATGGCAATGCCGAACCAGAACAAAGGCGCGAATAGTCCCTTGCCGGGTACATACTGCAGTTGTAACGGCTTGCCGCCAAACTGTTCGCGTTTGGCCAGCGCCGCATCGATCCGCTGATTGATGAAAATGATCACCCACCCGACGGCGAACCAACCGGCATAATTAGCCAGCGTAACGTCAAAGTGCCAGCCTGGCTCAGGATAGTGGTAAATATCGCCCAGAAACCAGTGCTTGCCAAGATGCGCAACGGGGTCGGTGATCCAGTCCAACACCATCATGAAGAATGCGCCAACGAACAGCACGGTAGCGCTATTACGAAGATCGCGAGACGTTACGCGTTGCACGTTGAATCTACGACGCCAGTGCGGAGACAGGAGGAATTGCGCAAACGAGAAACTCACGTAACTGAGAAAAACAAATGACAGGGAATCAAAGAACGGAACACCGAAAACTATCAAGTCGTTCTCCAGCGCTTCGTAATGGTATGCATAGTAGCCGAATGGTATGCCGTGATTAATGCTCCCCCACTCGGCGGCAAGCGCAACCAGATAGCCCGTAACTAGCCAGATGAAAGTACGCAGCTTTCCCTGCTCGAGCCAGCTCAAAGTCAGAAAAGCCAGAAGAAATAGCGTTACATAGGGGCGAAATGCAAGGCTGTAGAGAAGTTCTAACATGAAATGATCAGATTGATTTATCAGACATAATGGCCGCTGTAACATCGCTAGCCAGAGCTACCCGGTCCCCTTCAATGATCACGGCATGGGCGTTGTGCTCAATCAACTGGTAGTAGTGCAGATATTTCTCCACCTCCGCTGGTTGCGTGGTTTTGCGACCATAGTATTTGCCTGCGTGGGGAAAAACTTCGGTGGCGACCTGTTCGTCATACACCGCAAAGTCCCATGGAATATTCGTATTCCTATCGCTCACGGCATTGGCTCCCAGGATTTCATCGCGAAAGGCAATCCGGATATCGATCCCGTCTTTCAACTGGGTCAAAATGATTTTCTGAAATTCCGGCTCTACAAATTCTTCCCGGTTAATGACAAAAATCCGTGTAATTTTGACCTTTCGTTCCAGGGCTCGCAAGTTGCTCTGGTAGAAATTCACCAGTGTGGCGCGAGCCAGCCAGCCAAAAGTGATCGGATCAACAGCCCTGATTTGCAATGTGGCCGCATCACTAGATTTTGCGCCATCCAGGTAGAATTCGGTTTCATCCAGCGGAATAAACCCATTCTGCAACATGGTAATAGTGCGCATTGTATTAGCCAATAACTCTTGAGCCTTTGCCTGACATTCGGCATCGGTAACCCGGCTGATGGCGTAGGTTACTTCGTGAGCCTGGTGGTAAAGATCGGTTAATTCAGTGCGGGTCTTTCCGATGTCTTCCCGAAGCAGATAGGTAGCCAATGACAAAAGCACTCCGACACCAAAAATCAGGTAGGATGCCATTTCATTGTGCAACACCAAGTGAAAGAAAATGGCTAATCCTGCACCGGCGAGGAATTCGATAAATACTGCCATCTGCTGCAATTTATGACTGAACTTCATTGATTACGTACCTCCTGTGTGCTTTAGGGCTTCAAACTTGGGGATGCGGAAATTTCCGCCAGAACCCTGTACAGGTAAAAAGTCTCAGATGTCTTGGGAAGACCGATAGGCATACCAGCCTATCCTTATATATGGTTTTTGGTAGTATCAAGCACCGGCTACGCGCGGTTTATTGCAGTTGAATCGCAGAGGCACTGTGCCCAATGCTCTCATTATAATCAAGACCGCATTGCGCAGTGTAACGCTGTATGTTTATTGAGAAAAGAAACTTTTATAATAGTATCCATGCAGATTCATTTTTTATGCTATTTATCAGCAAAGCAAGGATAGGATTTGTACGCCTGATGACGGCTTTTCGGGTGGCAGAGTTGATCAATGTCCAGATTTCGCTAATGCCAGCACTGCAGGCACTATAATTTAGTAAGACACGAAAAATTAATTGAATAGACGGCCAATCATTACTGGCTTCACAGACTCCTCTTTAATTCTGCTGGTTATGACATTACAAACGAGAATAACTATGGCAGATATTTCGCCCATCCGGCTGGTGATCCACGGTGGTGCCGGGGCTATCGAGCGCAACAAACTGACTGCCGAACGTGAGCAAGCCTATAGGCACGCGCTTGCACTATCGTTGATTACCGGCCATGCCGTGCTTGCAGCAGGCGGCAGCAGTATGGATGCAGTCATTGCGGCAATCGTGGTAATGGAAGACTCACCTTTGTTTAATGCGGGCAAAGGCGCGGTTTTCAGTCATGCTGGCCGCAATGAGCTGGAAGCGTCAATTATGGATGGCGCCACGCGCATGGCGGGAGCCGTTGCCGGTGTCACAACAATCCGCAATCCAATCCGTGCCGCGCATGCGGTGATGACGAAAAGTGCGCATGTGATGCTAATCGGTCAGGGTGCCGAAACTTTTGCAGCCGAACAGGGTTTGGAAATTGTCGATCCTTCCTATTTTTACACGCAACACCGCTGGGATCAGTTGCAAAAAGCCCTCGCAAAAGAAAGCGTTTTGCGTGACCACGATGCTGATTCCAGCGCACCGCTGCCTGACGTCGATGAAAAACGCGGAACCGTCGGTGCTGTGGCGCTGGATCACCATGGCAATATCGCTGCTGGTACATCGACCGGCGGACTCACGAACAAACGTTACGGGCGCGTAGGGGATTCTTCGATCATCGGTGCCGGAACTTACGCGGACAATCGCTCCGTTGCGGTATCCGCAACTGGCACTGGAGAAGTGTTCATCCGCACTGCAGCGGCTTTCAATACTGCGGTGCAAGTAGGGCTACAGCGCATTCCGATTGCCGAAGCAGCGGATAATACGCTGGCAGAAATCGCCGCCATGGGTGGTGACGGCGGTTTGATCGTGCTGGATACGAGCGGCAATTATGCCATGCGTTTCAATACCAGCGGCATGTACCGCGGCACCATCGGCAATGATGGCATTGCATGGATGGGTGTTTTCCCGGAAACTGTTCACTCGTAGCGATTTACAATGCGCTCCTTCATAATATGAAATTCGCCAAATTCGCTACTAAACATTAATTGTTGCGGTTGGTGCTTGAATCCACCCATATTTGAATCAGACAATCCGGCAATTGGTTAGCAGGCCGTTGAAAAACGTTTTCGAGGTAGCCGATGCAAGGCAAAAACAGGCGAAAAAGCGCAGTTTATGCTTAATAAATGAGCATTTTGAGTCTGTTTTTAATACCGCAGCGGCAACGCAGAAAGTTTTTCAACGGCCTGTTAGAGCCAGTAGTAGCCAAAGTTTAAGATAAGAAACTCCTATAAACACATCCATCAATGATTCCAGATTCACGACTATGAGATGAAAATAAAATGAGAAACTATCGAGCAAAACCCGGAAGCAAATTGAGTCTGTCGCATTTTGACGCTGACGATACTGCTGACTACAAAAAGACTGACAGAAGCAAAGAGAAAGCTAAGGCTGTCACAGAAAAATTGATCGGCAGACTTGGGGAATTGCAGGAACGCCTTTATGCCAACGGTAACCGGTCGTTACTGATCGTGTTACAGGGAATGGATACCAGCGGCAAGGACGGGACGATCAAGCAGGTGATGTCCGGCGTGAATCCGCAGGGTTGCGAGGTGGTGTCCTTCAAGACGCCATCCCCGGAAGAACTTGATCATGATTTCTTGTGGCGCGTACATCAGAAAGCGCCCGCCAAAGGTCAGATCGGAATTTTCAACCGTTCGCACTATGAAGATGTACTGATTACCCGTGTGCATGGATTGATATCGGATAAAGTGGTGAAACAACGATTTAATCAGATCAAAGAATTCGAGGAATTATTGTCCGAGAGCGGAACAGTAATTCTCAAGTTTTTCCTGCATATCTCCAAGGATGAGCAGAAGAAACGACTGGAGGAGCGTATTTTTAATCCGGAAAAGCGATGGAAGTTTAACGAGGCGGATCTCGAAGAACGCAAATTATGGAAAAACTATTTGGATGCGTTCGAGGCCATGATGGCCGCCACGAGTACCGATCGAGCACCCTGGTATATCGTACCGGCCAACCACAAATGGTATCGCAATTGGATCATCGCTGATCGTGTCGTTAACGCATTGGAAGATATGAAGCTGAAAACACCTTCTGCACCGGCAGGAATCAATTTTGATAAGTTAAAGATTGAATAGTAAAGTATCTCTGCCCCCTACTGCTGCACGCAGTGGCATTAGACAAGGAATCGATATGGAAATTGAACTGAAACTAGCCTTGCATCCGCGCCACACTGCGCGTATCCGGAAACATCCCTTGTTAAGCAAGATCACACCAAAAAAACGCCCTCTGCTCAGCATTTATTTCGACACACCGAAGTTTGATCTGATGCGGCGCGGCATCGCGTTGCGTATACGCCGGGTGGATGATCAGTGGATTCAAACGTTGAAAGCCGAGGCACAATCCGTCGGCGCGTTGTCGACCCGCCCGGAATGGGAAATGGCGATTACCAACGACAACCATCCGGATTTTTCTGTGCTGCCAAGAACAGCATTAGATTTACTGACTGGAATCAAGCTAAAGCGCATTGCGCCGGTATTCACGACCGAGTTTGAACGCACTACCTGGCAAATTGGCAATTCTGCCGCGCAAGCCGAAGTCGCGCTCGATATCGGAAAAGTCTATGCGGGAGAAATGTGCCGGGATATTTGTGAAGTGGAAATTGAGCTTAAATCCGGAGAACCTACGTTTTTGTTCGATGCCGCAACACAATTACTCAAACAGGTGCCGCTCCACATCGAACCGCGCAGCAAAGCGGAACGCGGCTATATCCTGAGCGGCGCGGTGATTCCTGCGCCAATCAAAGCAACGCACGCGGTAATTCGCAAGCATCAAACTTCCGGTGAAGTTTGGAATGCGACGACGCAAGCTGCGCTGGTGCAATTGGTCGCCAACGTGCCCGGTTTTCTGGAAAATGCGCACGACATCGAATATCTTCACCAACTTCGCATCGCATTGCGCCGTCTGCGGACCGGCGTGCTGCTGACGAAATCGATAGGCATAGAATCTCCAAACTGGGATCAGCCGTTACGTGAATCACTGCATACGCTCAATCCGGCGTGTGACTGGGATGTGTTCTTACAGGGGACTTTATCTCAAACCTTGGCGGCACTGGGAGGATCACCGGGGAATGCATCTGTTCAGGACACAACGTTTGCTCTGATGCGTGACGCTGCTACGCACGCTCGCCAGCGGGCGCAAACATTGTTGCTCAAGCCCATTTTCACCCGGCTTGTACTCGACATCGGCCGCAGTCTTCTGGTTACGCCATCCAGCGTGGAAATAGGAGATGCTAAGGCCTGGTCAGAGAGGGTTCTTGAGAAACGCTGGCAAAAGCTAAGCAAACGCTGCCACGGCTTTGCTAGGCTGGATGCTTCCGAACGCCATTTGGCACGTATCGCCGCCAAGAAGATGCGTTACACGGTAGAAGCTTTCGCGCCGTTCTACGGAAAAAGCGCTCACCATTTCACTACCGCTTTGTCGGCATTACAGGATGAGCTGGGACGTGAAAACGATATGCGGGTCGGTGAACAGTTACTGCGCGCATTGCCCAAAAAATCCGTCACACACAGCTTCGAGTTGGGCCGACTCAGCGGCGCGTTAGAATTGAAAGCCGCTCAGCAGGCGCATTTATCCAATTCTGTCTGGCGGCGACTGGCAAGATCGACATTGTTTTGGCACTAGCTGTTAACCGAATACCCATGCACATGCACTAACCAAGCAATAGTACAGATCAATATAATGCACGTGGCCAGTGACATAAACGCGTTGCGGCGATATTTTTGCCCCAATAAAGCTTGTGGATATACCGAGATAATAAATGGCTGTGCTGCGTTTCTCGGTTTTGCAATGATATTAGAATCCGGTTCCAGAACCAGTTGATCATGAATTTTCTGTGCTTCTGACTGCGCCATTTGGCGAGCGAATTCCCATTCTTCCTGATCGATCTTGCCGTCCTTGTTGGTATCAAACCGGTTTCGCAACGCCTGCTGATCTTGTTTCCATTCGTTAATCAGATTAATCATCACATCTTTAGCTGATTGCTGCGCCGTCGCAGACCAGGTACTGAATTGACCTAATATATACAGCGGCTGACCCGGTAGTATCAACCATTCACTGTAGCGGTAGTTGTTTGTCATCGCATTCACAATCGACTGGCTTTCCAGTATCTGAGTCCGGGTTGGCCATTCGGTATTGCCATACCAAATCAATTTCTCGTTGCCGTTGACTTCCGCGTCATCCGGATCCACATAGCAACTGCTTACGCCATCTGTCAGCTTAAACCGGTGATCACTGTTATTTTTGTAAACAACATTCCAGCGTGTTTGCGTACGGCCATTCTCAGTAAACGATTCCTGTTGTTCGATCAGACTGCGATACCAGAGACACGGATGATTTGAAAGTGGCGCGTAAATCGGCTGGTCATCAACAAACTGCCCTTTTCCTTCCAGTTCAATGTAACCTTGGTGCGCGGAACGTAGTTTGGCGGTAGGCGTATCCTCGATAATACGCAGCCGCTTCCAATTTCGAACAAACAAGTAAAAGCTGATCAAGATGGCCAGTAGCAACGCCCCAAAAACAAACTGATATTCTTCCGGTGAAAGCTCTGCTGCCAGGATATTCATCTGGAAACCGTGCGTTAGCCAAACAATTTGCCGATATTGACATCCTGTCTGTCGACATCGCTAAATTCGAGCAAATCTCGTGGCTTGAATTTAAACCAATTGGCAACAATGACATCGGGAAACTGCTCAATTCGCACATTGTTAATTCTAACCGCTTCATTGTAGTACTCACGGCGATCCGCGATGCTATTTTCCAATCCGGAAATCCGCGCTTGCAAATGCTGGAATTTCTCACTGGCTTTCAAATCCGGATAGTCTTCCGCCACTGCGAACAAATTTCCCAACCCAACCCGCAACATGTTTTCCGCAGAACCCAATGCGCCGATGTTGCCAGTTTCACGTGCGGAGGCAACCTGCGAACGGGCTGCAATCACTTGCTTGAGCGTTTCCTGTTCAAAACCCATATATTGCTTGCAGGTTTCAACCAGCTTGGGAAGTTCATCGTGGCGCTGCTTCAACAAAATATCAATATTCGACCACGCCTGGGACACGCTATGCTTAATATCAACCAGGCTGTTATACAGCATAATTCCGTATACGAGAACGATGGTTATCCCTGCCAGGGAAATATAGATGATGATATCCACTGCATACCTCCAGTTAATTACATTGATGCAATATACCTGAGTAAGAATCCAGGAAATGGCTTAAAAAGGAGCAACTAGTGGCTTTATTTCCTTTCATTGCACCGCAACCTTGCACTGCTTGCGCAAATGCTATTGACGAATGACACTGCGCTTATCTATGCTACCCCAGCTTAAGAAAAATACAATCACGTATCAGGAGTCACCCATGAGCGTTTCAAAAGAAGTAAGCAAGTTAATCCAAACAATAGTGTTGGTATTACTCATCATTGGCTGCACAGAAGTTTTAGCGCAGCCGGAAGACGCCACCAAATCAGTAACGATGATACTCGGCGAGGAAGGCCCTGTTGGCTGCGAATTACTCGGCAGGGTGAAAGGTTCATCAAAAGAGAGCGAAGCCGAAGAAGACAATACTCCCTATGTCGACCGGTTAATAAAAGCCAGAAACGACTTAAGAAGTGAAGCACAAAAACTGGGCGGCAATAATGTGCATATCATCTATTCCAATAACACCGGAAAATATGATATCCCCGGGGTTGATAAGGAAGTCATATTTATCGGGAATGTCTATCGTTGCGAGTAACCCCGGTGATCATTAGTTAATTTTATGAATTAACCCTTTTAATCTTTTGCTTTACTTTGGTAATCCGTCAACACACCTACTGCGATAATGACCAGACCAACGGCAATATAAAAATTCCGCGCGATCTCTTCATTGGCAAAACCGAAAATAAAAGGCATCGCAATCAGCGAAGGACCAACGATGCGTTCAATCCAGCCATGGATGGGAAATGGAATGAGCTTGATGACGCCAAAAGGAAAGTCGGATGCCAATGTGACGATCAGATGAACTACCGCCAGGCCATACGCAAGCACCGCTGGTGTCTGGCTCAAATCTAACAGTGTTGGGGCAAGTAAAAATAGAATAACGGTCAGAAAATCAAGATAGCCGTGTAGACGCGGTGAAATCACTTTCATGTTAATGCTCCTGTATTAATGAATGGTTCCCCCAATGGTTACCATGCTGCATACATTAATACAGCGCTGCCGCGATGTCTGTTAGCTACAAAACAAACTAGAGATTACTTGGTGTGACAGAAATCACTGAGCACGGCACCATTGATACAAATCTGATCGCGCGTATAGTCGAGCATGCCGCGATTTCTGAAATCATTCAGGATGGTGCTCACAACCGGGCGACTGGCACCGATCAAGTCCGCTACATCCTGCTGCGTCAAGTGAATTTCCAATGCATAGCCATGCGTGCAGCGGATTCCAAACATCTCCGCCAACTCCAGTAACGTCTCGGCAAGGCGCATCTCAACCGGTTGCGTCAGAATGGTCCGGAGTTTGCGTTCGATTTTCTGCTTGCGGGCGTATGTCTCCTCAAACACATGCCACGCCAGCTCTGCATGCTGTGACAGTAATGCTTTGAAATCGCTATAGGCCAAACGATAGTAACTCACTTCCCCGAGTGCTTGTGCCGTCTCTTCCATTTCCTGGTGGGCAGAATCGCCCTGCAAATGACCCATCACATCCCCTTTTCTCAGCAACGCAATGGTAATTTCTGTTCCCTGCGCTGTCAGATGAGAGAGCTTTACGATACCGCTTCTTATCCAGAAAACGTAGACACAACAATCCCCTTGACGATAAAGGCAATCTTTACTTGCCGCATGGATTTCCTGAATCGAAGGATAATCCTGCTTTAATTGCTCGAAACCACGCTCAAAAAACGTATCTATTGATCCCGATTTAGCGCTGTGCTCTGACAAAGACACTCACTGCTCCCTTCAATTCTGAATTTAACAACTTACGCGTTCTTAATGACTGGAAGATTCACAAGCAATACAATCTTACAATGAAAAGCGCTATTATCCTGAAAAATGCAATGAATGCTAAAAATAGAACAATGCAAGATAATAATAAGCAAGCAGAATTACCACGGCCACTGGATCGTGTACTTGAATAAGTGTCAACATGACTGTTACTGCGCCTAATTTACGATTCGGCATGCAAGAGGAATTCATAATGTCAAAATTTGTTGTTTGTGCACTGTATAAATTTGTCTCCTTCCCTCATTACGAAGAGATACAACAACCGCTGCAGGAGAAGCTGGCTGAAAATCAGATAAAAGGAACGTTGTTGCTGGCGGAGGAAGGAGTCAATGGCACCATTTCTGGCAGTCGAGAAGGTATCGATTCTGTTTTGGGGTGGATGAAAACGATACCTGAGTTTGCTGGCATCGTGGTCAAGGAATCCATGACCGACGAGATGCCATTCAAACGCAGCAAAGTAAAGCTGAAGAAAGAGATCGTCACAATGGGTGTTGAAGGAATCGATCCCAAGAAACTGGTAGGAACCTATGTGGCACCACAGCAATGGAATGATTTAATTAACGAGCCGGGGGTTTTGTTAATCGATACCCGTAACCAGTATGAGGTCGCGGTCGGTGCTTTTGCCAATGCAATAAACCCCCACACCACAACTTTCCGGGAATTTCCACACTACGTATCCCAGCACCTGGATCCTTCGGTGCATAAAAAAGTGGCGATGTATTGTACGGGTGGAATTCGTTGTGAAAAATCCACAGCATATTTAAAACAGCAGGGATTCGAAGAAGTCTACCATTTGCAGGGCGGCATTCTGAAATACCTGGAAGAAATTCCACAGGAGGAATCCTTATGGCAAGGCGAGTGCTTTGTGTTTGATGAACGGGTTACCGTGAATCATCAACTTGAAAAAGGCAGCTATGATCAGTGTCACGCATGCCGTTTGCCGATTTCAGAGGAAGATAAACTCAGTGAGTACTATCAGCAGGGTATCAGTTGCCCCGCTTGTTATCTTGATCGCTCGGAAGAAGACAAAGCCCGGTACCGGGAACGAGAAAAACAAGTGAAGCTGGCCGAAATCAGGGGCGGAACTCATATTGGGGATATCAACTGCAAAAGCAAGTAATTGCTACGCTTGATTTATAGTACTTAGCTTCGTTTTGTTTTGCTTTCCTACGTCTATTTACTGATGGCGCATAAGATGGTGTGAGTGTTCCGGTACTGCATGCCGTGAATGGTCGCTGAATTGACCGGAAGTAGCTGCCAGGTTTTCCATTTATTTGAGAATCTTCTTTGAAGTATCTAGCGATAATTATCATCCACTTACATGACATCACATGACAATATCATTGTGTTTTATCACGAGGAATAGATTAAGGTTAGCAATTCCGAAAAAACTGAACAGACAAAGCTTCAGATTATTTTCTCTTTGCCAAAGCCTGCATCAAGTAGTCTCTAAGCATACCCATGGATGAAAGTTCGCTGGGCTCAACCGTACCCGCTGCGCCAATTCGCCAGTCGGCATAGATCAAACCGATAGCGCGGCCATTGAAAACCAGAGGTAGTAGAATGAAAGCATCCACATCCGGTAAAGCCTCTCTCAGCCAGTCCGGTATACTGGATGCTGCTTTGCTCGAGGTAATTTCCTGGATAAATACATCGGCTTTGTTCATCATCGACAAATGGAATACATCGGTCGCATAAGCTTCGGGAAAAGTAAGCATCGGCAGCGCTTCCGGCATCCTATTACCAAAACCCACTTTAGCTTTAAATATCCCGGCATCACGAAAAAAAGTAACTACGCGATTAAACCCCATGCTCGCATAAATGGTTTCAAGAACCATGCTCAGTCCACTATTAAAGTCTATTCCTTGCGTCAATGCGGCACTAAAATCTAGGGAAACGCTGAATAATTCATCGCGCAGTAGAGATCAAGCCGAATGACTATGTGATATTGCGATAATTTGCGCAA
>NZ_JAIEME010000093.1 GCF_019752415.1 Nitrosomonas sp. | reverse complement strand
CAGTAAGGAGAAGTCTCCCGCAATGGTTTCGCCGCGATGGGTTTTGGCTTGTTCCACAATATGGCTTGTCATGGCAGCAATTTTCTCCATGAACGCAGTGCGTTTTAGGTGACCTTGCTCAATCTGGCGTAACTGGAATTCCCAGTTGCCTGTTAATTCAGGTGAAATCAATTCGGGAATCTTTAGGCCACGTAATAACGTGATTAGTGAGAAAGCTTTGGCAGTTGGGTGAAGCTCGCGCCCTACACGCTGTAGATAATTCTCAAATACCAAGCCTTCTATAATAGCCGCACGTGTTGCTGGCGTGCCAAGACCTTTCGCGTTCATAGCCGCACGCAGTTCCTCATCTTCAACAAGTTTTCCTGCGCTCTCCATGGCGGAAAGTAATGTGCCCTCATTAAATCTCGCGGGCGGGCGAGTTTGATTTGTGATAACGTTAATTTCTTCAGTGATAACCGATTCACCCGGGGTAATTGCGATGAGTGTTGTGTCATCTTCCTGATCATCCAATTTGACTGACTTGCCGTAGACTGCCTGCCAGCCAGGATTGACCATGACTTTACCCTCGGTTCTGAAAGGTTCGTTTCCAACTCGGGTGATTCGGGTGGTAATCAGAAATTCGGCAGCGGGAAAGAAAATTGCCAAAAAACGTTTGGTAACTAAATCATAAAGTTTTGCTTCAGTTTCATTTAGTTTGGTCGGGTTTAATGAAGTGGGAATAATGGCAAAATGATCTGAAATTTTGGCATTATTAAAAATGCGTTTATTTGGAATTACCCAGTTTGAAGTTAGGATTTTTTGGGCAAATTTTCCATAATCCGTATTTTTCAAACTTTGCAAAGTATCTTTAACTGTGGCGATATAATCTTCTGGTAGTGCGCGTGAATCAGTTCGAGGATAAGTTAATACCTTATGTTTTTCATATAAAGCTTGAGCCAGTCCAAGGGTTGTTTTGGCAGAAAAACCAAAGCGACTGTTAGCTTCTCGCTGTAAACTGGTTAAATCATAAAGCAATGGACAGATTTCTTTGCTTGGTTTGCTTTCTTCGTTAACGTAACCGGGCTTCCCCTGGCATTTGTCACGAATAACCTCGGCTTTCTTTTGTTCCCAGATTCGTTCAGGCTTTAATTCTTGATTGATCTTATCCTTGCTGAATTTTTCATCAAACCACTTACCGTTATAGTTGCCATTACTGGCTGCAAACGTGGCATGAATTTCCCAATAATCTTGAGGGCGGAATTTTTTGATTTTTTCTTCACGTTCGACAAGAATCGCCAACGTCGGCGTCTGTACTCGCCCAACTGTAGTTTTATGAAACCCCCCTTCTTGGGAATTAAAAGCGGTCATGGCGCGCGTGCCATTGATTCCGACCAGCCAATCTGACTCTGAGCGGCTGACAGCGGCTTCAGCCAGAGACTGTACTTCCGAGTTATCCAGTAATTTGGTAAACCCTTCCCGAATTGCATCGGGTGTCATGGATTGCAGCCAAAGGCGTTTGACCGGTTTATTGATGCCGACATGACGCAGGATGTAATAAAAAATCAGCTCGCCTTCCCGTCCCGCATCACATGCATTGATAAGCGTATCCACATCTTTACGTTTGATGAGCTTGCTGAGCAATTTTAAGCGCGAGGAAGTTTTTTCGATCGGGTTCAAATCAAAATGCGGTGGAATAACTGGGAGATTAGCAAAGCTCCATTTGCCGCGCTTTACTTCATACTCTTCTGGGATAGCTAGTTCGAGCAAGTGACCTACTGCTGAAGATACGACATACTGGTCGTTTTCGAAGTAATCAGTGTGTTTGGTAAAGTTACCCAATACCCGCGCGATATCTGCTGCAACAGAAGGTTTCTCAGCAATAATCAGCGATTTACTCATGAATTTCCCGGGAAAAGCCACTGGCCATTGATGTGAAATCAAACATGTTGATTGTTACTACCGAGTGACTATTATGAATAGAGATTACAAGCATATAGTGTTGAGTCTAGTGGACATACGCACACCAGTGCTCATCCGTTATGACCGAATGAAGGATACGGTTAGTCTTAATGCCGGTAATGAGAGTCACTGACAATCAATAATTTCTCAAGCATGACATCGTCGGTGAGCTGGTTCTGAATGCACAATTCTGTTAGGACAATCAGTTTGATTTTCTCAAGGCTGGATGAATTTTCATCCATCGTCAGCACGCGATCAATCAACAGTTCCCTTTGTAGTGGGTTAATAATGCCAGCTTGTTCCAAAAAGAAAATAAATCCCCGGCCTTCGGTGTCAATTTTTTCTATTTCAAACTCTGTAAAGCAACGGAAAGAGTCGTTTTCTGCAAAGCTTGCCGGATAATTGCCGATATCGTGGCGTGCTAGCTCCGAGAGCCAGTTCAGTGTCTCGCTAATATCTTCATCTGCAAATCCGGCCATGGTGAGTTTGCGAGTCAGAGTGGCAGAGTCAGGGTAGCTTCCTGAGTCAAAATAATTTTCAAATAAATAAACGAGTATATCGAACATAATTGAGTGTAATAAGTTACAAGTCTGAATAGAGACCGGAATATTTGGTTGATCTTATCCGATATTATTGAATTCTCTGATAACACCCTCCCGGCAAACTGCTGACCTGACCGTCAAGCTCAAGCGTTAATAGCATGGCTGATACAACTTCAGCCGTCAAGCCACTACGGGTACACAACGTATTGATATCTACGGCATCATAGCCTAGGTGTTTGAGTAATACGGTATTTTTAGTTGATTGCCCGGTAGTAAATTCTTTTCCTTTATCGAGATTATCATTGCTGATAAATGGAAAATAATTTAATTCATCTAAAATATCCTGTGTATTTTCTATCAGCTTTGCACCTTGCTTAATCAGTGCATGGCAGCCTTTTGAGAGCGGTGAATGAATAGAACCCGGGATCGCCATTACTTCGCGACCTTGTTCTAATGCCTGACGTGCTGTGATCAGTGATCCGCTTTGTAATGCAGCCTCTACCACCAGACAACCTTGACTCATGCCGCTGATAATACGGTTCCTACGCGGGAAATTCCTACCAATGGCAGGTGTGCCGAGAGGAAATTCAGAAATTAATGCACCTTCCTTGGCCAGTCTATGTGCCAAGAGATGGTTCTTAGCAGGATAAACAATGTCCAGGCCAGTGCCGACAATGGCGATACTGGCAGCAGCGCCGCTTAAACCGCCCTGATGAGCGGCGGTGTCTATACCTAATGCCATGCCGCTGATGATGCAGAGTCCGGCATTGCTGGCTGCTTCAGAAAAAGCTTCTGCGTTGGATAAGCCTTGCGGCGTGGCATTGCGGCTGCCAACAATAGCCAGTGCGGGTTTTCGTAAGAGTTCCCGCTGCCCTTTGAAATAAAGTAACGGGGGAGGGTCGGCAATGTTAAGTAGCTGCGTTGGGTAATCCGAATCAGCCAAAGTGATGATGGCATTGGTGGGGTCTTCCAGCCATTTAAGCGCACCAGAAATCTTATTGCGATCAGCACCTTGCTTAATGCTTTTGGCAATTGGATTCTTTACAATGCGTTCGAGCGCGGTGATAGGTGTCGAAAATATTGACGCAGGACTGCCAAAAGCAATTAAAAGCCGACGAATGGATTCGCCGCCTAGGCCGTCAATGAGATTAAGATTCAACCATGATTCAATATCCGGTGCATGTTTCATGAATGTGTGGCATTAATTTTAGGGCGTTTTAACAGCATCCAGTATTTTTATGGAGTGTGTGCTTTGTACGACCAAGGCATAGGATATTTTATCAAAAATTCGAAATATAAATATTAATCCGGTTCTTTCATCCGGTAATTGTACCATTTCTCCCTTAAGGGATTTTTCCTGGCTTCTCCGATAGATAGCAAGAACATGACCCATTTCCAAGCCATCCAATTCGCCTTTATTCAGTGTGACGATGTCGCCTTTGCCAATTTCAGTGACACCGCCGTAAACAGAAATGATTCGTCCGTTGATTGAAAAATCCGGTGCATGGGGCGCGTAGTTATTGAATAGAGTAGCCGGGGCGGGAACCAGACGGTCGCCTTTGAGAATTTCTTCCGTAGCGCGTGTGATGGTTACTGTGCTGACATCAGCAAAAATATTCGCCCTGGCATCTCCCAGGTAGGTTGCCTCATAGCCGAGGATAAGGCCTTCTTTGTCCGGATCTTTGAGCGCCTTGCCGGGGCGGAAGATTTGCCATGTTGTGCCTTTGTCTTTAGGTAATCTACTGACATAAACCGCGTTATCTGTACTTAAAACAACCCGGCCTTCACTGGAGCCCAATATATAAGGTGCATCGGCAAGGCCATCTTTTTCAATGACTAACGGTTGACTTAAAAAAGGCTCAATGGCTGATGCCGGTATGCTGGAAATCGCTGCAGTACTCGATTGTTCTGTACGTATTTTAGGCGTTAGTTTGACTGTTTTTATACCAACGTCATCTTCTACAAGTCGCAATCGACCGCCATAAGGTGTCCTTTCCAATATTACAATATCACCTGGGTAGATCTTGTGCGGATTCTTCACTTGTTCGCGGTTGAATCCCCAAATCTCAGGCCAGCGCCAGGGGTCTTTAAGAAATCTGGAAGCAATTCCCCACAGGGTATCACCGGGTACAACCACATACTGATCGGGTGAATCGCCTCGCAGTATAATATTCTCAGCATTGACAGGCGACACAGAAAGCAGGCCCAGGAATAAAATCATAGCTATAATAGGCTTTTGCATGAACAATCCCAATGATAGGTAGTTATAAAGCATAAAGAATGATTATCTAATGATACGGTCTAATTGCGCTATTGGGTTTATTAAACTAAATAAATTTTTATGGCTATTCTAAAAATATTACAATACCCGGATGAGAGGTTGCATACTGTAGCGGCTCCTGTAGTGCAAGTCACGGATAAAATCCGCTTGTTGATACAAGATTTGGCTGAAACAATGTATGCCGCGCCGGGGATAGGGCTTGCAGCAACGCAAGTGGATGTGCATGAGCGTGTGATTGTCGTTGACACTTCTGAAACGCATGATCAATTGCTTGTTTTGATCAATCCTGAAATTATTGCTAGAAATGGTTTGTCTGATTATGAGGAAGGTTGTTTGTCAGTACCGGGTATCTATGGGAAAGTACAGCGTGCCGAATCGATTACTGTAAGCGCTCTGGATGCTCAAGGCGAATCATTTGTTCTGGATGCCAATGGTCTATTGGCGGTGTGTATTCAGCATGAAATGGATCATCTGGCAGGAAAGGTGTTTGTTGAATACTGGTCACGGCTCAAGCAGGTGCGCACTTTAGCGAGATTAAAGAAAAAACAACGAAATACCATGTAAGAATCGTGCTTTTATGAAAATGTGAAGTGGTTTGTTCCCTGAAATTCCCCGGATTCATGGTTTTCTTCTGTCAATGGTATTGATCCGTGGAATCCAAATAAATGAAAGATTGATGTGCCTAATGAGAATCATTTTCGCTGGAACTCCCGTTTTTGCTGCGACTGCACTGGATGCACTACTCAATGCAGGTCATGAAATTATACTGGTGTTGACCCAGCCGGACCGTCCTGCTGGCAGAGGAATGAAAACGGCCGCCAGCGCCGTCAAGCTGCTTGCCCAGCAACATGATCTCGCGCTGTTACAACCATTAACGCTTAAATCTGCCGAGATGCAAGCGCAATTGCTGGCATTGGCCGCAGATGTGATGATTGTGGCGGCCTATGGCTTGATTTTACCTGAAGCTGTGTTAAAAATTCCTCGCTTGGGCTGTTTGAATATTCACGCTTCGATATTGCCGCGCTGGCGCGGGGCTGCGCCGATTCAACGAGCTATTCTGGCGGGTGATCATGTAACCGGTATTACCATCATGCAAATGGATGTAGGGTTGGATACAGGTGCCATTTTATTAAAGCGTAGCATGGCGATTTCACCGGATGACACTGCGCATTCATTGCATGACAGGCTGGGTCTGCTTGGTGCGGAGAGTATCGTTGATGCTCTGGTACTGCTGCAACAGGGAAAACTTGTTCCCACAGTGCAGGATGAGACACTGGCCTGTTATGCCGCCAAAATAAAAAAAACAGAAGCAGAAATTGATTGGCGGCAGAGCGCTGAGCAAATTAACCGTGTAGTGCGAGCGTTTAATCCAAATCCAGGTGCCTATACTTATTTCCGGGATGTTGTTTTGAAGATCTGGCAAACGAAAGTAGTCGTGGAACGGGGAATTGGAAAACCAGGGGAAATTGTTGTGGTTGATCGTGAAGGCATTACTGTAGCTTGTGGTTCTGGCGTGTTGCAGATTGAAATAGTGCAAAAACCCGGTGGGAAGAAATTGAACAGTGCAGATTTTCTAGTGGGAAATAATTTACAGCCGGGGGAAAATTTTTCTGCAGTAAAATATTCCACTTCAACGCATGATTAAAACCCAGCTTGTTGCGGCTTCTGTGATCAGTAAGGTGCTGGCCGGAGCAAGTTTGACAGCAGTATTGCAAGAAGTTTGGCGCGCAGACCCCACGTTATCGCGACAGCAAAGAGGTGCTATTCAGGATTTGAGTTATGGTGTGGTGCGATTTTATGGGCAATTGGAAGCAATTCTTAGTTTGTTGCTAAAGAAATCACTAAATGACAAGAGCCTGCATCATTTGCTGTTAGTCAGCTTATATCAATTGCAATACAGTAAAGCATTGCCGCATACAGTAGTTGATCAGGCAGTTTCGGCCTCACGATCTTTACTACATGGCAAAGGAATGCAGGGGCTGGTGAATGCGGTATTGCGCAATTTTATCCGGCAGCGCGATAGCTTGTTGAAAAAAGTTGCTGAAAATGAGGTTGGACGTTATTCGCATCCACAATGGTGGATCGATAAATTGCGCTGGCAATACCCGAAAAACTTTCAAGCCATATTGGAGGCAGGCAACAAACGTCCTCCGATGACTTTGCGGGTCAATCAACGTAAGATCAGCGTGGAAACTTACCGTAAGCTGTTGGCAGAGAAAACGATGCATACAGAATTGCTGGATTCTGGCGCACTGCAACTGATTCAGCCAGTTATGGTGGAAAGCTTGCCTGGTTTTGCAGAGGGCCTGGTAACCGTGCAAGACGCAGGAGCCCAGTTTGCAGCGACGTTTCTGGATGTGCATGGCGGCATGCGCGTATTGGATGCTTGTGCGGCACCCGGAGGGAAAAGTACGCATTTGCTGGAATTGGCTGATATTTCGTTGACGGTACTGGACAATGATTCAGCTAGGCTTGCTCAAGTTCAGCAAAATCTTGCACGCTTGAATGTGACAGCGGAACGTCTGTTGTGCGGAGACGCCTCGAATTCCGATGAATGGTGGGATGGTCTGTCGTATGATCGTATTTTGGCGGATGTACCTTGTTCTGCTTCTGGTGTAGTATGCCGACACCCAGATATTAAATGGTTGCGGCGTGAAAGTGATCTGGTCAAGTTTTCAGCCGTTCAACAGGCAATCCTGAATGCATTGTGGAAAATTTTAAGCAGGGATGGTAAGTTACTTTATGTTACTTGCTCGATCTTTGCCGAAGAAAATACAATGCAGGTAGAAAAATTTCTTAAACATCATCCTGATGCATGTCCATTACCGCTTTTTGGGGCTGCAATGGTGGATGGGCAGCTGTTACCAGATATTCAACATGATGGTTTCTTTTATACATTGTTGCACAAGAACTAGCCAAAGTATGTGGTGCGCACAGTCATCCCTTTCCAATTTGATTTTTTTTCTGTTGATTTTGTGGTTGCCGGTTACGGTTGCGCAAGCAGAAGGTATCCAAATAAAGTCTGTCAGTATGGCAGCAGTTGAGCAAGGGTATGAAATCAGCATTGATTCTGAGATTGCTTTAAATGCTACGTTGGAGCAAGTGCTTGAGAAAGGCATCGTGCTTTACTTCGTGACTAAATTTAGTTTGGTTGATTCGCGTTGGTATTGGTTTTACGACGAAGTTGCACGTGGTAAATTAAGAGTCGGGTTAAGATATTACGCGCTGACGCGCCAATATCACTTGAACCATCCGTCGTTTTCGCAAAGCTTTAACACATTAACTGAGGCATTGCAAGCCTTGGGTCAATTGCGTGATTATCCATTGATTGTCAAATCCGATTTAAAAAACGATGTCGATTATATCGCGTCATTGCGTATCTGGCTGGATTTAACGCGTATGCCTAAACCATTTCAGGTTGAAGCATTGGGTTCCAGAAAATGGGATCTGAGTTCGGACAAACTAGAGTGGCGCATGAAGTTACCAATACCAGAGCAACCGTTCCAAATCAAAGGTCATTAATGAAGCATGTGCTCATTATTGGTGCAGGACTGGGAGCGGTGATGCTTTTTTTGCTGGCTACCGCAGGTGCCAATACGGAGTTTTTTGAACGTAAATACCGGCTATTGCTAGGTATCAATATTGCTTTCGTATTGTTTCTCATGGTTATCGTGGGGTTTTTGTTGTGGCGGTTCCGGCGCAGACTCAAGTCGGGTGTATTCGGATCCAGATTGGCGCTACGTTTAATGTTGGTTTTCTCGTTGATGGCGATCCTTCCTGGTGTTTTGGTATATGCCGTATCGGTTCAATTTCTTGAGAAGAGTATTGAGTCCTGGTTTGATGTTAAAGTCGACCGAGCGCTTGAGGGGGGATTGAATCTAGGGCAAACCATGCTTGAGAACTTGCTGGGAGAATTACAGAAGAAAGCACAAGCTACTGCATTGATATTATCTGAGTCTTCCAGCCAACCGTTACTAGTGCTTAATGAGTTATTGCTGCAATCGCAAATCGAGGAAGCAACTTTGTTTAATCAAGATGGCAAAGTAATTGCATTTTCCAGTGAAAGTAACTTGGCGTTATTTCCTGAAATGCCCAGTGCAATGGTGTTGCGGCACATTAGAATTCAAAAAGCCTACAGTGCTGTTGAGTCTATCGCGGATAAGGGTTTGTATTTGCGTGTGGTTGCGCCTGTCAATGTGTTGAGTCTGAAAGAAGATATTCGAGTGCTTCAATTTTTGCAGCCGGTTCCTGTGCAATTGGCAAGAGATGCCGAACGGGTGCAAGCAGGGTATCGGGATTATCAAGAGCTTTCTTTGTCCCGTCAGGGATTAACCCGGTTGTATAGCGTTACATTGACACTGGCATTACTTCTATCATTATTTTCAGCATTGGCGGCCGCGTCATTACTCAGTGAAAAATTGAGTGCCCCGCTTGGCATGCTGGCGGAAGGTACGCGTGCTATTGCGCAAGGCGATTACAGCCGCCGTCACTTGGTCCAGAGTAGTGATGAGCTGGGTGTGTTGACAGAGTCTTTTAATTTGATGACGCAACAACTGGAGGAAGCGCAGGCGACAGCGCAACATAATCAGCAGGAAGTAGAGAGTGCGCGTGCACATCTGGAGAGTATTCTGGCAAATCTCTCATCCGGTGTATTGGTGTTTGACAATCAATTGGTTTTATCCAAGGCAAATCGTAGCGCAGAGCAAATACTGCAAATCCCTATGATCAGTCTGGACGGCTCAATCATTGAAGGCTGTGTGAGTAATGAATCGCAATTGGATACTTTGGTTGCAGAGATCAGAGAAGGTTTTAACTCTGGAGAGACGGGTGTTTGGCAACGTCAATTAACGCGTTTAGGGGATGGTAATAATCAAGTTTTACTGTTACGGGGAACACGTTTGCCCAAGATATCTGGGGGGGGGGGGGTGGTAGTTTTTGACGATATTACTAATTTACTACAAGTGCAGCGTGCCGTTGCCTGGGGTGAGGTTGCTCGCCGACTTGCGCATGAAATTAAAAACCCGTTGACACCAATTCAGCTCTCTGCTGAGCGGGTACAGCATAAGTTGATCAATAAACTGGATGTGGAGGATGCAAAAATATTGCGTCGTTCTACTGAGACGATTGTGAATCAAGTTGAAGCATTAAAAAGAATGGTCAATGAATTCAATCAGTATGCACGTGTTCCTGAACTGGAATTACGTCAGCTTGACTTTAATCGATTGGTGCGAGAAGTATTGTCACTGTATGAAACAGCAAGTATGTCAACCGATAATAGTAAACACTTACAAATCAAACCGGCATTGGCGGATGATTTGCCTGTAGTCAGAGGCGATGCTGCTCAGTTACGTCAGGTGTTGCATAATTTGTTGCAGAATGCGCAAGATGCTTTGGTAGATACATCAGAGCCTATGATCGAGGTGAGAACAGAGATGGTGCATGGGGGGGTGCAACTGAGTGTGCGTGATAATGGTTGCGGTTTTTCGGATGAGATCAGGGCGCGGGTTTTTGAGCCTTATGTCACGACTAAGTCGAAAGGTACTGGGTTGGGGTTGCCCATTGTCAAGAAAATTGTTGAAGAGCATGAAGGCCTGATACATATTGAAAATACTAAACCCCATGGCGCACAAATTTCAATTATCCTGCCGACGGTAGAAAAGAATATCTCTGCGGGGAATAACAAACTGGCGTTAAGTTAAATTGATGAATCAGTGATTACAGAAAAAATGAATAAAATCTTTCATATTCGGGCGCTTCTCTATCCAAAAAACTTGGAATCCATAGATGGTCGTTAATTTGACAGTTATCGATAAGCTGATTAGATTTCGTTAGTGGGGTGATTCTAGATGATAACAAACAATACAATACTTGTTGTTGATGACGAAATTGGTATACGCGAACTGCTGTCTGAGATTTTGCGTGATGAAGGCTATCGTGTAGCTTTGGCGGAGAATGCTGAGCAGGCAAGAATCTGGCGAAGTCAAACGCGTCCGGATCTAGTATTGCTAGATATTTGGATGCCTGATACCGATGGCATTACGCTGCTGAAAGATTGGGCCAGTAATGGAATGTTGACGATGCCGGTAATCATGATGTCTGGGCATGGCACGATCGACACAGCGGTCGAAGCGACGCGTATTGGTGCATTTGGTTATTTGGAGAAACCAATACCGCTGCAAAAGTTGCTGAGTACTGTCAGTAAGGCTTTGCGAGGGGGGCAAAGTAAGCAGCAATCAACACTTTCTCTTGCCAGTTTGGGTAAAGGTATTTTAATTACAGATCTCAGGAAAAGATTAGAGCAAGTCGTAAATCTGAAAACGCCTTTGCTTCTGATGGGAGAGCCGGGTGCTGGTGCGGAAATATGTGCGCGTTTTATGCATCGCCCTAATACACCCTGGGTAGAACCAGAGACATTGGTGTCGCTAGCTGAATCACCAATCGATTTGTTAGAACTTGCGCGTGGTGGCCTGTTATTTCTAAAGGATGTGGGTGAAATCAGTAAATTGGCGCAGAAGGGTTTGTTGTTATTGTTTAGCAAGCTGGATAAATATAACGTGCGGTTGGTTTGTGCGACATCCCAACCATTGGCAGAGTTAACGGCGCAAGGCGTTTATCATCCCAAATTATACGAAGTGTTGAGCAGTTTAAGTATTGGCATTCCAGCATTGAGAGCGCATAGGGAGGATATTCCTGATTTAGCAAGTCAAATTTTGTCGCGTTTTGTTGAATCGGGTGAGGCTTCATCAATCTTGCAGTTCAGCACGGCGGCGCTTAACTGCTTACGGAATTATGATTGGCCTGGCAATCTAACACAGTTAGCAGGTGTCGTACATTCTTTGGCATTGACATGTACCGGTGATGAAATTTCGGCTGAAGCCGTTCAACAGGCAATGGTTTTTCCAGAATCGGCATCTACATCTGTTGCTCCTGAAATTCCATTGGATCTTTCACTGCGAGAAGCACGTGATTTATTTGAAAAAACTTACTTCGAAAGATTAATCGATCAAGAGAGTGGCAATATGACGCGTGTGGCTGACAGGGCTGGATTGGAGCGCACACATCTTTATCGTAAAATAAAATTACTGGGAATTAAACTGCGGGGAAACTGATTTTGTAAGAAAATTTTTCTGCTACTGGATTGGTTTTGTGCGCAAAATAATAGATAATGCTAACTTTTCCGCCGATGTATAGCATATCAATATGCAGACCGGCCATTTCTGTTTGTTGAAAATATAAGGGAGTTAGTATCGATGGGTACATTCAAGGATTTTGACGCGCCGGTGTTTAAAGATTTGACCAGTGCTATTCGTGCATTGGCGATGGATGCCGTGCAAAAAGCCAATTCTGGTCACCCCGGTATGCCGATGGGTATGGCTGAAATTGCTGAGGTGCTGTGGATTCACCATCTGCGTCATAATCCTGGCAATCCAGAGTGGGTCGACCGTGACCGGTTCGTGCTTTCCAACGGGCACGGATCCATGTTGATCTATGCCTTACTGCATCTGACTGGTTACGATTTACCAATGGAAGAAATTAAGCGTTTCCGGCAGTTTCATTCAAAGACGCCAGGACATCCGGAATATGGCTATACCCCTGGCGTAGAAACCACAACAGGACCATTAGGTCAGGGGATTACCAATGCGGTAGGTATGGCGCTGGCAGAAAAGGTGTTGGCTGCTGAATTTAATCGTCCTGGCTATAATATTGTGGATCACCATACCTATGTTTTTCTGGGTGACGGCTGTCTGATGGAGGGCATCTCGCACGAAGCTTGTTCCTTGGCAGGTACCTTGGGTCTAGGCAAACTAATCTGTTTTTACGATGATAATGGTATTTCCATTGATGGTCATGTGGAAGGCTGGTTTACCGACGACACGCCAAAACGGTTTGAGTCTTATGGCTGGCATGTTGTGCCCAATGTCAACGGGCATGACCCAGAAGCGATTGAGGCAGCGATTGAAGCTGCCAAGCAAGTAAACGATAAACCATCGATGATTTGCTGCAAAACGGTTATCGGTCTGGGTTCGCCGAATATGGCGAATACTCATTCAGTGCACGGTGCTGCATTAGGTGACGCGGAAATTGCAGCTACTCGTCCACACATTGGCTGGCATCATCCACCTTTTGAAATACCACAGGAAGTTTATAGCGCTTGGGATGCAAGATCAAAAGGTCAGAAACTTGAAACTGAGTGGAACCAGAAATTTACTGAATACGCAGAAAAGTATCCAGCCGAAGCTGCTGAATTTAACCGTCGTATGGCAGGGGATTTGCCTGCAAACTGGCGCAGTCATGTCGACAGCGTTATCAATCAAGTAAATGCAAAAGCAGAAACGATTGCCAGCCGCAAAGCCTCACAAAACGCGATTGAAGGCTTGGCACCAATTTTGCCGGAATTGATCGGCGGTTCTGCGGATCTGGCGGGATCAAATTTGACTTTATGGTCAGGTTCTAAGGGAATTAGCCAGAAAAATGGTGGAAATTATGTCTACTACGGTGTGCGTGAATTTGGCATGAGTGCCATGATGAACGGACTATCTTTACATGGCGGTTTGATTCCTTACGGAGCCACATTCTTGATGTTTTCTGAGTATGCCCGTAATGCACTGCGCATGTCGGCATTGATGAAAATTCGCAATATCTTCGTATTTACCCATGATTCCATTGGTTTGGGTGAGGATGGCCCGACGCATCAACCCGTAGAACAAACGGCCACATTGCGTTATATCCCCAATATGGATGTATGGCGGCCCTGTGACACCGTTGAATCAACTGTTTCTTGGGCACGTGCCATCGAACGTAAAGACGGTCCTTCAATATTAATTTTTAGCCGTCAGAATCTGCCATTTCAGAAACGGGATGCAGCTACGATCAAATCGATTGATAAGGGTGGCTATGTCTTGTCAGAAGCAGGCAACGGGAAAGCACAAGCTATTTTGATTGCTACAGGCTCAGAGATGGGTCTGGCGATGAATGCGCAAAAAGCATTGGCTGAAGAGGGTATTCATGTGCGCGTTGTTTCTATGCCATGCACAAATGTATTCGATCGCCAGGAACCATCTTACAAGGACAGTGTCTTGTCAAGAGGCGTTAAGCGGGTTGCTATAGAAGCCGGCGTGACAGATTTCTGGCGTAAATACGTCGGTCTGGACGGCGCGGTAGTGGGTATGGACACCTTTGGTGAGTCGGCACCGGCTGATGTGTTATTCAAGCATTTTGGCTTTACCGTAGAGAACGTGGTCAAGACAGTAAAAGACATTCTCTAATCAAATTTATGATTAAAGTAGTTGGCAGACTATGTGTATTCACCTGACAGTAACAAGTTTCTTATTTAAGGAGTTTTAGTATGGCAATTAAGGTTGGTATTAATGGGTTTGGTCGTATTGGGCGTATGGTGTTTCGCTCTGCGGTACAGAATTTTCCTGATATCGAAATCGTCGCTATCAATGATTTGTTAGAGCCGGATTATCTGGCTTACATGTTAAAACATGATTCGGTACATGGCCGTTTTCAGGGCGACATCGCGGTTGATGGGAATACATTGGTCGTCAATGGTAAAAGAATTCGATTAACAGCGATTAAAGATCCGGCTGAGTTGAAATGGAATGAAGTGGGTGCAGACGTCGTGGTTGAGTCGACAGGTCTATTTCTGACCAAGGAAACCTGTGAAAAACATTTGGTGGCAGGAGCTAAGAAAGTGATTATGTCGGCACCTTCCAAAGATGATACGCCAATGTTTGTTTATGGTGTGAATGATAAATCTTACAAAGGTGAAAGCATTATTTCCAATGCCTCCTGCACTACAAACTGTTTGGCACCGATAGCCAAAGTACTGAATGATAAATGGGGCATTAAGCGAGGATTGATGACGACTGTTCATGCCGCAACAGCGACACAAAAAACTGTGGATGGTCCGTCCAATAAAGATTGGCGTGGTGGCCGCGGTATTCTGGAAAATATCATTCCATCTTCAACGGGTGCTGCCAAAGCAGTGGGCGTTGTGATTCCTGAACTGAACAAAAAACTGACCGGTATGGCTTTCCGTGTTCCAACATCGGATGTATCTGTTGTGGACTTGACGGTAGAGCTGGAAAAAGATGCATCCTACGAGGAAATTTGTAAAGCGATGAAGGATGCTTCTGAAGGTTCAATGAAGGGCGTGCTGGGATATACCGACCAGAAAGTGGTATCCACCGATTTCCGTGGCGAGAGCTGCACCTCTATTTTCGATGCGGAAGCGGGGATGGCTTTAGATAAAAGCTTTGTTAAAGTAGTCGCCTGGTATGACAACGAATGGGGTTATTCCACCAAAGTGCTGGAGATGGTTCGTACCGTTGCCAAGTAGTTTTGTATTTGAAGATACGTGGTTAAGAAAAAATAGAATCTTGATTGCTATCTGACTTTAATTTTCAATTCGTTAAGACATAAAGGGTAGCGCTTGCTATCCTTTATACTTTCTTAAAGACAATTTTGGAGCTTGCCGTGTCTGTTATTAAACTTGTTGACCTTGATCTGAAAGGTAAGCGTGTATTTATACGCGCTGATCTGAATGTGCCTGTGAAGGATGGTAAAGTAACATCGGATGCACGCATTACTGCGTCGATGGCGACGATTAATCATTGTCTTAAACAAGGCGCCAAAGTGATGGTTACATCCCATCTGGGTCGCCCTGAAGAAGGCGTATGGACAGAGGATAATTCATTGAAACCGGTCGCGGATAATATTGCAGACTGTTTAAATAAGCCTGTGCGTTTAATCCGCGATTGGGTAGATGGCGGTTTTGATGTGGCTGACGGAGAATTGGTGGTACTGGAAAATTGCCGCATCAATAAAGGTGAAAAGAAAAATTCGGAAGAGACTGCACAAAAATATGCAAAATTGTGCGATGTCTTTGTGATGGATGCGTTTGGCACCGCACATCGTGCTGAAGCGTCAACTCATGGTGTCGCAAAATATGCGCCAGTGGCTTGCGCGGGTATTCTGCTTACGGAAGAACTGGAAGCACTGACCAAAGCTTTATTGAATCCGGCGCGCCCAATGGTTGCGATTGTCGGCGGTTCCAAAGTTTCAACCAAACTGACAGTGCTCGAGTCGTTATCCGAGAAAGTTGATCAGTTAGTTGTGGGTGGTGGTATTGCTAATACATTCCTGAAAGCAACCGGTAAAAATGTTGGTAAATCATTGTGTGAAGAGGATCTGGTTCCAACGGCCAAGGTGCTGATGGATAAAATGACTAAACGTAATGCATCGATTCCCATCGCAATTGATGTGGTGGTGGGTAAGAAATTTGATGCCAACGAACCTGCGGTACTGAAAGATGCGGGTAATGTGAGCGACGACGACATGATTTTTGATATTGGCCCAAAAAGCGCACAAGAATTGGTGGATATCATCATGCGTGCGGGAACTATTGTTTGGAACGGTCCAGTTGGCGTATTTGAATTTGATCAGTTTGGCGCGGGAACTGAGAAAATCGCCCGGGCAATTGCCGAAACGAGTGCTTTTACGCTAGCGGGTGGGGGTGATACTATTGCTGCGATTCAGAAATATGATATCTATGACAAAATATCCTATATATCAACGGCAGGTGGTGCATTCTTGGAATTTTTAGAGGGTAAGAAATTACCCGCAGTAGAAATATTAGAAACACGCGCTAACTAATCGTCAAGAGAGATAATGATTCGAAGAACAAAAATTGTAGCAACACTCGGCCCTGCCTGTAGTAATCCAAAAATACTGGATCGCATGATCCGGGCTGGCGTGGATGTTGTTCGGATTAATTTCTCTCACGGCACACGTGAACAACATATTGAGTTTGCAGAATTGACCCGCTCTCTAGCGCGAGCGGCTGGCTTAACTGTTGGTGTTCTGGCGGATTTGCAGGGCCCTAAAATCCGTGTTGGCAGGTTCGAGCACGGAAAAATCAGGCTTGAAGTGGGTGACCCGTTCATTTTAGATGCTACTTGTGAAATGGGTAATCAGGAAAGAGTCGGGTTGGACTATAAAGAACTGCCGAATGATCTGGAAGCTGGTGCTACGCTGATGCTGGATGATGGCCGTATTGTGCTGAGCGTTTCGCACGTGAAAGGGCATCAAGTGTTCTGTGTCGTTGAACAAGGCGGAATATTGTCGAACAATAAAGGTATCAACCGCAAAGGCGGCGGACTGGGAGCGCCTGCCTTGACGAGCAAGGATCTTGAGGATATCAAAACGGCTGCACTAATGGGCGCCGATTATTTGGCCGTTTCGTTTGTTCGTTCTGGCGATGATATCCGGCAAGCACGGGCACTGATGCAGGAGGCGGGTGGTAAAGGCATGATCATGGCGAAGATCGAACGCTCAGAAGCCATTCTTGCGCTCGATGATATTGTGGAAGCATCCGATGCGATTATGGTGGCGCGCGGCGATCTGGCGGTTGAAGTGGGGGATGCTGCTGTTCCGGCCCTGCAAAAGAGAATGATTCGCTCCGCACGCGGCAATAATAAGTTAGTTGTAACTGCAACGCAGATGATGGAATCGATGATTACTAATCCAATTCCAACGCGTGCTGAAGTATCGGATGTCGCTAATGCGGTGTTGGATGGAACCGATGCGGTCATGCTGTCGGCAGAATCGGCAGCGGGTGAATATCCGGTGGAGGCGGTAGAGGCCATGGCACGCGTGTGTCTGGAGGCCGAGAAAGAATATTTGGTCAGTCATGATAAGCGGATGGCAAATACCAGTCCGTCCAGCATTGAAGAAGCCATCGCCCGTGCCACGATGTTTACCGCCAGCGGGCTGCAGATTCGCGCGATCGCCGCCTTAACGCAAAGCGGTGTGACCGCGCTACTCATGTCGCGGAGAAGTTCCAAAGTACCTATTTTTGCACTGAGCCCCAATGAAGAAACACGCCGCAGAGTGACGTTATTCAGGGGCGTTTATCCGGTTGAATTTGGCGAAGGGCTGGATGATCCGGAGATTATTCTCAATCTGGCTGAAGAAGAACTGCTCCAGCGTGGTGTCGTACGAAATGGTGATATCATGGTGATGACGATCGGCGAGCCGGTCGGTAAGTCAGGCGGTACCAATACGATGAAGATTATCAAAGTCGGCGAATGGAAATTAAGACAAGGTGTGGATGCCACATAAACTGATGGGCATGCAATGCCGATCTGGAATAACGATAGCAACGGTGAAAAGAGTCAAAGATTTTGAAAGAACAAGCGTTTGTATTAAATCAGGATCACATTAAGATAATTTTTTGAAGGAGATTTAAATGGCACTCGTATCATTAAGACAACTACTCGATCACGCAGCAGAAAATGGTTATGGCTTGCCTGCTTTTAACGTTAACAATCTGGAACAAATCCAGGCGATTATGCAGGCGGCTGATGAATGCAACAGTCCGGTTATTATGCAGGGCTCTGCAGGCGCGAGAAAATATGCCGGTGAAGCATTTTTGCGTCATCTAATTGAGGCAGCCGTTGAATCCTATCCGCATATACCGATTGTCATGCATCAGGATCATGGCGCCTCTCCATCCGTTTGTGTCAATGCAATCCGCAGCGGTTTCTCCAGCGTCATGATGGATGGCTCATTGCAAGCAGACGCCAAAACACCTTCTACCTATGAATACAATGTCAAAGTCACAGCAGATGTTGTCAATACTGCACATTCGGTCGGTGTTTCGGTGGAAGGCGAACTGGGTTGCCTGGGCTCATTGGAATCCGGCATGGGAGAAGCGGAAGATGGACATGGGGCAGAAGGTGTGTTGTCTCATGATCAATTGCTGACCGATCCGGAAGAAGCTGCCGACTTTGTGCGCAAAACCGGCGTGGATGCCTTGGCAATTGCCATCGGAACCTCTCACGGCGCTTACAAATTTACTCGTAAACCCACAGGCGATATTCTGGCCATTCAACGCATCAAAGAGATTCATCAACGTATTCCCAATACTCATTTGGTGATGCATGGTTCCAGCTCAGTGCCGCAAGAATGGCTGGAAATCATTCGTCAATACGGCGGTGATATCAAAGAAACCTACGGCGTACCAGTGGAAGAAATTCAAGAAGGTATTAAATATGGCGTGCGCAAAGTTAATATCGATACCGATATCCGCCTAGCCATGACCGGCGCAATCCGCCGCAGCCTGGAAAAAGACAAAAGCAATTTTGACCCGCGCAAATTTCTGAAAGAAGCCACCGCAGCAGCGAAAGACATTTGTAAGGCACGCTTTGAGGCCTTCGGCTGTGCCGGACAGGCTGGTAAAATCAAACCGATTTCGCTGGAAAGTATGGCGAATCGTTATTCGAAAGGTGAATTGAACGCAATTATTAAGTAAGTCAAATCGCAGTAGTATTTAATAAATCCAAGATGGGTTGTGCTTTTCTGCACAATCCATCTTGGATTCAAGATCTGAGAGTATCATCAGATCTCCTTAGTTATACATTCCCTTCTTAGCACCCGAAATCAAATGGCTCAAAGATCTAACCAGGATATAGAGCGACACTATTTCAATATATTCTGTAAGCACTATAAGTTGCCTGAAGGGACTATCATCTTTGATGATAAGCCGGATGTGATTTTGGAAGGAGAAAGGAGAATTGGAATTGAGATTACCAATTTCTTTCTTGAGAAAGGAAATCTTGAAGAAAGCGAACAGAAACAGAGTATTGTGCGAAGATCTGTGGTTTCTATGGCTCACCAGTCTTATTTAGACAATGGTGGAAAAAGAATTGAGCTTTCTTTGTCATTTGATAAAGTTGATTACATTCAAAACCAAAAGCTACTTGTTGAAAAAATTACTACGTTAGCAAAAAATATTGATGAATTTAGAGCGGGGTTGATACAACGAGATGTTTTTAAAAACATACCCGAACTTTCATCTGTTTATCTGAATACGGGAGAATATGAAGATCCGAAGTGGCGGATTGTCCAGTGCTATTCTGGTCAGCTCATGTCAATGGAGAAGCTACGTGCAATTGTCAGCGTTAAGGAAGAAAAGTCGAAACATTATAAGCCTTGTGATGCTTACTGGCTTGTAGTAATAGTTGACTCCAGTGATCGATCTCAAGAGCAAGAGATTCAGATTAATGATTTTGAAAAGATCACTTCAACAGCTTTCGAAAAAGTGATCATTTTCAGAACTCATTCTAATGACGTATTAGAGGCGAAATAAAGTGCGAGTTAAGAATTAAAAGGATCTTAGTCTAATCTCACTTTTTATTCGATTCTGTGCAACTTTCTATTTCATAAAATGAGCTATGATTGGCCCTGGGGAGGAACATAACCAACCGGTTTTTCCGCCCCTGAACCAAAAAAATGCGCTTCCAGTTGTTCAGCTAAATATTTGCGTGCTTTGATATCCGAAAGATTCAAGCGATTCTCGTTGACCAGCATGGTTTGGTGTTCGATCCATTGATGCCAAGCTTCTTTGGAAACATTTTCAAAAATACGTTTGCCCAGTTCCCCGGGATAGGTTTGAAAATCTAAGCCTTCGGCTTCTCGGCCTAGTTTGATGCATTTGACTATTCGTGCCATTTGATGGATTACTCATGAAAAGATGATCTATGAACAGCCGCTATTATGAAAGCTTTGCGGCATTCAGTAAATCACTGTTGGTATTATTCCTGATACTTTTCGCAATAGGATTGCTCAAGTCGATTAATTTATGTTTTTTGTGTCTGGATGCTACTTCATACAGGCGCAGGGAGAAGGATGTTTCTGAGTCTATTTAATCTTTAGCACAGTTTTTACAGCGCTTTTCAGAATTTAGCAAATAATTTTCTAAAGTATCATTCTTTAGAGGAGCCAATTTGTAACTAAATCTGTGGTTTTTCGTGCTAATAGAACCGGAATGAATTATCAGTTAAGTTACATATGATTTTGATAGTTCATAAAGCTATCAGCGTTTCATACTTATGAAAAAACGTACTCTCTTCTATTCTGATCGGTGATGATGAAGTTTCTACCATCTTCACTGAGCCATCATAATTTACTGTTGGGAATTAGCCTGACAGGGTTTTTGTGCTTAGTCGCTACGTTCTTTATCTATGTTGATGCAGAGAAGAATATAGGTCAAGCTAATATATCGCGTCACCAAGCGATTTTACTTGCCGATGAATTGCGCCAATCCTCAGATGATCTGACGCGTATGGTGCGTACCTATGTAGCGACGGGTGATTTGCGATATAAAAGGAACTTCGAGGAAATTCTGGCGATTCGAAATGGCATAAGTGCTCGCCCGAGCGAATACCATAACATCTACTGGGATTTAGTGTTGACGGACGATGTACGGCCAAGGCCAACGGGGGAAGTGTTACCGCTGCTTGAAAAGATGCGGCAGACCGGATTCTCTGTGGTAGAACTGGAAAAGCTTGCTGAAGCTAAGACTCAATCCGATGCGCTCGCACGCATCGAAGAACGGGCCATGAAGTTGATCGAATTTGGAGCGGACAACTATGAAGCCAACCGGCAATCTGAGGTATGCTGATTTTCATGGAGTCCGAAGTTTCATAAAATGAAGACATGAAATGGAGGATGAAGATGGAATT
>NZ_JAIEME010000009.1 GCF_019752415.1 Nitrosomonas sp. | reverse complement strand
TGCGCAAATTATCGCAATATCACATAGTCATTCGGCTTGATCTCTACTGCGCGATGAATTATTCAGCGTTTCCTTAGATAATTGTTTGTTGCATACTTGGGAAAATGTCATCTGGTAAGGTATGAAGTCGGGGCTATCCGTCAAGAACACCGCGATTGGTGTGCATTCATGGTGTTTGCCAAAAAACGCGATGAACAAAAAATGGGCGCTATAACCGGCGATTGGCCGAGTGATTTGTCTGATGTGAAAAAGGAAAAAGCCTAGTTGTTGCTGAACACAACTCAAACCATGCGAACTTATCATCTTCGGCAAGTGGATGAAAAATTGCATTGATGCCGGAAAAATAGAAATACTTCAATCGGATACTTTTCAAACCGCAACGCAAGACGATTCAAGTGAAGTGCACAACAGGCTGCTCCACCTTACTTACGGTAAACCTAACCGATACCTATATTTTCTACATCCACACTTATCAGCGTGGCGAACAGTATACTGTCAGCTTGAATCTTGATCAGGCTTGACGACAAACCTTTCAGCTCTCGGCAACCGGACAGGATATATCCCAAATTGGCCGGGAACGCATTACTGTCTATGTCAAGTCAGTGCAACAGCGAAAGAAGATTGGATGGTGATAAAGAGCTTTGCTGCAAGCAGCGGGGTATTTTTGCTTAGGACAATGCAAGCTGATAATCCGAGTGTAATTTCTGATACGTTTTACCTTGATTCTGTTCATACTTGCCAATTATCTGTTCATCTCCATGCTTGTTAACTGTATTTGAAAAATAGCCATCAGTCAAAATTCCCCACCCTAGAGCTTCTTGTTATCTATTGTGGATATCATCTGAGAATTTCTCGTGCGATTATGATCTAAATGAGTGCTATAAGCTTGGCCACACTATATATCGGTACTGACTGTACCAAGAAATAAGCACGATCCTTATCCGTACCGATCTCTAAAAACTTCACTTAATACGCTTTACCACCCCAAGACAGTTAACCTTGAGGACGGCTTCAACTTGTTTGTCAAAGATTACACGCCTATATTTTGCCGGATATGCCGAGTGATTCATCAAAACCGTAATAGCGCGACTCTTATGAATATGTGCGTTCATTCATATATTCTACGCCGCAAGCGGCGGGGAATATAACCGGAAGAGATTAAATCTATTAGTTACGTTTAAAAATAGTCATGATAAATTGCCATTCTGCCGGATCTACTGGGGTAATCGATAGGCGGTTACCGGTTTGTAACACGCGCATTCTCGAGAGTTCAGGGTGTTGCCTGAGTTCTCTAATCGGGATAAGGCGAATTCTTTTAACCAGGGTGATTTCAACATTAAACCAACGCGGATTGTTGATTGTTGCCTTCGGGTCAAAATACTTGCTACTGCGATTAAATTGCGTGGCATCTGGATAAGCCGCCTTGCTGACGGCAGCAATTCCCATAATGCCAGGATCTTTGCAGCATGAGTGATAGAAAAAAACCTGATCGCCAATTGCCATTTGATTGCACATAAAGTTACGTGATTGGTAATTTCGTATACCTTCCCACGCAATGGTCTGATTTTGGTGTGCTGAAAAATCCTCAATGCTGAACTCATCTGGTTCAGACTTCATTAGCCAGTATCTCATTTTCTTGAAGAGTATTAATATTTTTAGTCAAAATCCTGCACGATAGTGCCTGGCTTCTGTAATATTCCAGTGTTTCTATTTTCTCATTTTAACTATTTTAACAATGAATAATTATTCACTTTCTGATGTTGCTGTTGATACCTGGGTACAAGGCGGCCCCATTTCTTTGGCTGATCTTATTGGATCGGTGGTTCTGATCGAGGTTTTTCAAGTGAATTGCCCAGGTTGTTTTATTTATTCATTACCCAGGGCCATTGATTTGCATGAACGCTATCATCAACAGGGATTGGTTGTGATTGGTCTAGCTACTGCATTTGAAGATTATGATAAAAATACGCTTGAGAATTTGCAGAAGCTAATTACAACGGGCGAAGTGATCGGTGAGACGTTTAAGGCGCTTAACCAACATGGTGTCTTATTGCAAGGCAGGTTACCTTGGAAAATACCTTTTGCAGTAGGCATGGATAGTGTTGTGGCGGAAACCGAGCCAGTAACCGATGAACGAGTGCTGCGTTATGCAAGTGAATTTTTGCCTGAATTTGAGAAATTTAGCGATGAACAAAAAAAATCCGTGCTACAGCAAGCCAGGCATTATATGGAACAAAAATCTATGAAAGCCGAGACCTTTGAACGTTTTGCGTTGCAAGGGACGCCATCATGTATTATGTTCGATCGGAAGGGTCAATTGAAAGATGTTTCATTTGGCCAGATCGATTATAAGCAGGCTATGGTCGAACATTTTCTAGCGGAAAAATGATTTCTTATTTTGCTAAGATGAAGGCATGTCTCGATAAATATTGAGGATGACCAGATAACTTGAAGATTAATAACTTTTATTAACCAGTCACTAAGGCTTCTTTTAGCCAAATTTCAAATGCTTGGTGATTCTTCAAATCATATTGCCAGCACTGAAAACCGAGTGCTTTACCCGATGCAATGTTTTGTGGTTGATCATCGATGTAAATGGTTGATGCTGGATTAAGCTGATACATTTTGATTGCGTATTGATAGATTGCAAATTCCGGTTTAAGAAAACCGATTTCGAATGACAATATTTTATGTTTAAAGTAAGCAAATTCTGGGTATGCAGCAAATATCCAGGGACAGTGGATTGCATTAATATTTGAAATCAGAATCAATGCATGATTGGTGCTAGCTAGTTGACGGACACAGCGCCACATGGATTCATTCGCGGTGAAAATTTGTTGCCAGGCTTGATAAAATTGTGGCAGTGCGGCATCGCTTTCGAAGATCTTTAGTGCCCA
The DNA here is from genome assembly GCF_019752415.1 of Nitrosomonas sp. Lineage (GTDB taxonomy): Bacteria > Pseudomonadota > Gammaproteobacteria > Burkholderiales > Nitrosomonadaceae > Nitrosomonas. The sequence goes on along the minus strand of NZ_JAIEME010000009.1, from coordinate 19,900 downwards.
ATTCGCATAACTTTCCGGATCAATTAATCCGGTTTCCAATGAGTCCTTTTGCTCAAGTACTTGTTGAATACGTTCTTCCGGATTATTAATCCTTTCGGGTATTAATTTTACCAGCGATGATTCAAAATCAAAATCGAGCAGAACGCGGCCAATATCAAACAAAAATGTTCTGGTAGGGGGAGATTCTGGAGTCTTGATGCCTTGTTGCATTTTAGATCCATGGAAAACAAGTAGCAAACGGAAAACTAAAAGGGCAAGAAACGTTTAATAAACATTTCTTGCCCTGGAATAGCTCCCCACATATGCCGTCAGATCTTCATCTTGAACCATGAGGTCCAAGGCGGTTGCTTCACGGATACATCAGGCACATCCAGTATATCGGTGCGCACAACAGTATCACTAAAGTCCACAACCATTTTCTAATACTTGGTTCAAAGAATATAGATCTTAACAAACATCGCAGGGATTAACTTTATTTGCGCAACAATTCTAACTTTCTGTCTTGATCATTACTTCATCAACTTTCTTCTTCAGCGAGTTAATTCTACGCCTAAATTCATTCATGTCAAAGCCAGTTCCAGTGCGTAGCATGAGTAATTCATGCGTGATACTCAGTGCTGCAATAATTGCGATACGATCGGAATCAATAACTTTACCTTCTGCTTTGATTTCTTGAATCTTATTGTCTAAGTAAGCAGCTGCAAGTTGAATTTCTTCTCGCTCCTCATCGGGGCAAGTAACGCAAAATTCACGCCCCATGATATCGAGATTCAGCGGTTTATTTTTCATTATCAGGAATATTTAGAAGTAGTGTCTCAAGCCGACCAGCCGCAACATGTATTTTTTCATTCAATTTTTCACATTGGGCGTACGAATCTGCAAGTTCCTCACGTAATTTTTTATTTTCTATGCGAGTATCCTGATACAAGCGTAGAAGCAGAAAAACTTTTTCTTCTAAAGATTTCAGTTCTGTTTCCATGGAGACACTACTTTCCGAACTATTAAAAGGCTAATGAGTAACCAAATTTTAAATTCTGTTGCCGTGCCTCAGTACTTGATCGCACTTGCGATGATTATTTTTGTTTTATAAAAGTACAGTGCCAGTTTATTATTTATAGTTTGAGATGAGTGCCATCACAAAAAGGAGCATTGCTGGTTTTCTTGCAAGTACATAACCAGGCTGTTTTACTCTCACTAACGCTAAATTTCTTAGGTGTGAATTCGGTATTCTTATGTGAACCGTCGCAAAAAGGCTGGGATTCGCTCCGGCCGCAAGTGCACCAATAGTAGTCTTTTCCTGATTCAAGCTTGACTTCAATAGGTGAAAAATATTTTTCGGTATTCGAAGATTGATTCATTGTTATCTCTTTATCAAAGAAGGTTATTATAGTAATTAATCATCTAATTAAAATGAGCTATCACAGAAATAATAATATTTATCAGGCTTATAGCCTTGAATTCTACAATTTCTTCTAAACAATGTTATTTAACCACTTGTTACACAATAAATTTATGAGAATGAGTTGTTGCCCTGATAGCGATTACGGATGCTTAAGTATTTATCTTTAATTTTTTAGTGGAAAGTTTCTTATACAAACAACCTCAAAGCACTTGAGCTACCTGCATGAATATGATTGTTTTTCATCGAAGTCTGTATCTCAATTAATTGTTGTTTACTTCTAAGGATCCCGCTATCACTTAATGGAACCCGATTATCATCGACCATAATCCCGCCAAGCGTATTGGAGAAAATCTTCGCTAAGTGGGTCATTTGATCAAATACCCTTTCTCCATGCGCAACTCTCGGGACATCCAGCAGGAACGTCACACCGTGTGTTGTGAGTGACTTTATATTATCGGGCAAAAATGGAGGTGATTCATAATTGTTGAGTGTGAACAATACATTATTATTATCATCGCGATATTTGAAAATTCCTTCCGATTCGAGCCGGAACCCAGACGCTTCTGCCAATGCACGAATTTTTGTGCCAACAAATGCGCCGTCATCTTTACTAATGATATTAATGCCGATCATCACATCTACTTCAGCGCAGAATTTATCAAGCATTACAGCTTTTTCATGCGTACTGACAATGTCTGGACACTCTGCTGTAGCATGTACTTGCGACGCAAAATCTAGTACCAGATCCCTGAACTTGGATAAATTAATTTCACTAATAGGGCCAGCTCTATCAGCAAGCTGCAAGCAGCCTTTCAAATGACTGTAGCCATCACTGTCGACATTAGATTCATTGGTGATTTCTTCCCAAGAATCATTTTTATCGCGTTGACCCAGCCAGTAAACAGGTTTCCCGAAGTCAAATTTTCTTTGCAGCAGTTTGGCGATATAGGTATTGGCAATAGCCGATTCTGATCGAACGTTGACAACGTAATTTGTATTACTGTCGTAATCTAGAATGGGTGAGATGGTAGAAGAATTTGTAACGGCACTGGTTGAAATATTGACAAGGGTGTTAGCTGATGGCCTTGCCGGTGCTTTCTTGGATTCAATGGGAGGTATTTCGGTTTGAGTAAACGGATCGAATGCTATATCTGGTGGCGTTTTGTTGAATTTTGGTTCAATACGTTGAAAGTTTTCTTCAGAAGTATGAGTATCTAGAAGAATATCATCGTGCTTGTGATCGAACGCGGCTTGTACTTTACGCCGGTAACGCAGTTGTTGTAGCCAATTGAAGACAGCAACACCGGCAATAACTACTATGCCAATGATAATCAAGCTTATTTGCAAGTCACTCATATTCAATATCTCCATAATACCTCCTTGCTATCTCCTAAAAATACCATTATGCAAAGCACCGGTATCAGATTATGTCAGTTTTATACGTTCAACTTCAATCACTAGATCACAGGTTGCTCATTCCGCTTTCCCCATTTAATGGCGTCAGCGAGATCAACAGCCACAATTCTTGATACCCCTTGTTCTTGCATTGTAACGCCTATTAATCGCTGTGCCATCTCCATGGTTATTTTATTATGACTAATAAACAGGAATTGGGTTTGTGTTGCCATATTTTTTACTAACTCACAAAAACGTCCTGTATTGCTATCATCGAGTGGTGCATCTACTTCATCCAGCAAACAAAACGGTGCTGGATTTAACCGGAATAAAGAAAAGATCAGCGCCAATGCTGTGAGTGCTTTTTCTCCGCCTGATAATAAATGAATAGAGCTGTTCTTTTTCCCTGGCGGTTGCGCCATCAACAATAAACCGTCATCCGGTACCTTGTCGTCACAAAATTCAAGCCAGGCTTTCCCTCCTGTAAAAATGACCGGAAAAATCTCGCTTAAATAAGTATTGACCAATGTAAAAGTTTCTTGCAAACGTAATTGAGTTTCTCGATCTATTTGCTGGATAGCATTCTCCAGGGTTGCAATGGCTGCATTGATATCCTGTAATTGATTAACCAAACTGGTTTCGCGTGCGCGAGTAATCTCCAGTTCGTCTAATGCAGCAAGATTAACAGTTCCCAACGTGGCAATCTCTGCATTAGCTTGATGAATCTCTGATTGTAATGTAGCAATATCTTTTTTCTTTGATAATGGTAACAATTGTTTCGTGTCAACATTAGCATTACGGATCAGTTCATCAAATTGGCTAATTGCAATATTGGCCGCTTGTTCCTTGAGTCGGGTTTGATTGATGGCATCTCGCAAGACATGTGATTTTTGTTCTGATGCCATGCGGGTATTTTCAATTTCACGTAAATAGATTGCAGTATCATCGACTTCTTGACGCGCCTGTGAGGTTGATTGCTCAATCAATTTACGTTGTATCTGTGCAGATTCTAATTGCTTATTGAGTGGGGATTCGTTTAAACCCTCTTTTTCTTTGAGCAAATTGACATGATTTTCTGCTAATTTTTGTAAATCTTCATCGATAGATTTTACGCTAAGTTCTATCTCATCGATTTTACTCAGGGATGTCTTGACATGAAATGCAATCTCCTGCATTTCCTTTGTTGCTTGCTGTATTTTTTGCCGTTGATTTGCGAGTATACGATCAGCTGCTTCCCAAGCTAGCTGAGCTTGTTGTACGTTTTCTTTTAACGTCTCAATTTGCTCCAGATTTTTTGTTAATTCAGCTTTTGCTGACTCCTGCAACGAAATCTCGCTGTCAAGTGCCTGCTTGATTTCCGCCAATTCAGAATTGATCTGGTTGTTGCGATGAGTGCTTCGCTCGTTAATTTGTGAAAGCTTTACTGTTTCAAGTTGTAATCTATGCCAATGTTGTTGTATTTGTTTGGTATTCTCTTTGATTCTTTGGAGTGCACGATTAGACTCAACGCACTGTTGTTCAGCTTCTGTTAGAAACTCCTGTTGGTGTTGGAGTAGAGACTCAATCTGATTAATTTCTTTTTGTAAATTGGTAAGTTCTTGTTGTCTCGAAAGAACGCCATGTAATTGAGAATTCGGTGCATAGAAATTAAAACTATTTCGCGTAATAATATGCCCTTGCCGTGTTACCAACATTTCGCCTGAGTCTAACATAGATCTTTTGCTAAGCCCCATCTCTGCATCTTCTATCACATATACTCTACTTAACCAATCCTCCAGCACATTTTGAGTTTCGCGCTGATTTGCCATGATATAAGTAAGCAGTTTCTCACAGTTTATGTGGTTAGTTATTGATTGATTAAAAGTATTACGCGAGGTGTCCTGGGTTTTCTCAAAAATGGTCCACTTTCCAGGCGGCACCGCATTAATCCATTCCCGGAGACTATCCAATTGCTCAAATTCGATACTGTTGAGCCGCTCTTGTAAAACTGCCTCCAGCGCATTTTCCCATTCAGGCTGGATTTGTATCTTTTGCCATAAGCGAGGTAAAATATCCAATTGCTGTTTACGTAGCCAAGCAGTTAAATCTTGATTATTTTCCAGTTTTTGTTGAAGACTCTGCAGCGCATTGAAGCGGGCTGTTGCCTGCGATAATGTATGTTGCAATTCTTGAATTGTACTGGTTATCTGCTGTTTAAATTGGGTTGCTGTAATTAATTGATTTTCAATTTCATGATGCTTGCGGTTTTCGTCATTCAACGCAAATTCAGCTTGATCCATTTCTAGCTGTTGCTCTGTTAATCTGGATTGATCAATAGATGCAAGTTCGCTTTGTTCTTTCAATAAGCGGTTATATCGTGCTTCAAGCTGCTGGATATTCTTTTCGGCATGCGAGAGGTGGCTGTCTTCAAGTTGATTGGCCTGTTCGGTTAAAAGATGGCTATGCCGACTCTCGTTTAATTCCGCTTGGCAAGCGAGAAAGTTCGCTTCAATATCAGGGAGTTTCTTGTTTTCTGTGTCATGCCTGCGAATGCTTTGCAGATGATTGAGTTCCGCTTTCGTTTTTTCCTGATGCCAATGCGCTAAGTTTTCTGATTTGATTTTTTTTAATTCATGGCTTTTCTCTAGTTGATTTCCAACTTCATGAATTTGGTGTGTTAAACGATCAGTCGTGTTTCTTAGGTAACCGATATCTTGCTTAAGACGTCCTATTTCCGCATCAGTAGCATACAACTGCCCTTGTACTTGGAGTAATTTATCATTGGCGGAATATTCTTTCGCCCGGATTTTTTCATATTCTCTTTCTGCATTATGTTGACTTGTTAGAACAATATCCAATTCTGCTTCAAGCCTTTGAATTTCATTTTCTGCATGAGTTCGCTGGTCAATCGCTTCGGCCTCACGTTGTAGCCACAATATGGATTGTGTTTTCTGCAATTTTTCTTGCAATGACTTATATTGCTGGACGATTATTGCCTGAATTTCGAGATGTTGCAGCTGAAGTGTTAGTTCCTGGCGAATATCTTCTAATCGTGTAAGATTTTTTCGGGTTTCTACAAGGCGTAAGAAAGTTTCCTGTCTGCGTTCCCGGTATTGGGAGATTCCTGCCGCTTCCTCCAGAAAACTTCTTAATTCTTGGGGCTTTGCTTCAATAATCCGTGAGATCATGCCTTGTTCAATAATTGCATAACCTCGACCTCCAACCCCAGTGCCCAGGAAAAGATCGTAAATATCACGCCGACGTACTTGCAGGTTATTGATAAAATAGTTTGAGTTGCCATCGCGCTGAAGCACGCGTTTAATAGCGATTTCTGCGTAACTAGACCATTGTCCGGTTATTTTGCTGAGGTGATTGTCAAAAACTATTTCAACACTGGCGCGCCCAACAGCTTTCCGGTTATCTGATCCGGCGAAAATAACATCTTGCATCGAGTCACCTCGCAAAGCAGATGCTTTGGATTCACCCAGTACCCATCTTACTGCATCAATAATATTTGATTTTCCACAGCCATTGGGCCCCACGATACCTACTAGATCTTGGGAAACAGAAATTACAGTTGGATCGACGAATGATTTAAAGCCGGCGAGCTTGATATGGGCTAAACGCAATTTTTTGTTTACGAGATAAGGCAGTTATAATAGAAAAAGCGCATAGCGCGAACCATTTATTGTAACCGAATTAATTTAAACATGAGCATGAAGAATGATCAGTAAACCTAAGAAGAAGCTTGAGACATTTCCGAATCCATTTATAGACCGGGATTATCATATTCATATGGAAATTCCTGAATTTACCTGTTTGTGCCCCAAAACGGGGCAGCCTGATTTTGCAACCTTAATACTGGACTATATTCCAGATAAAAAATGCGTTGAGCTGAAAAGCCTCAAGTTTTATATCTGGTCATACCGTGACGAGGGAGTATTTCATGAAGCAGTTACTAATAAAATTCTCGATGATCTCGTCGCAGTTTTAAAGCCAAGATACGCACGGTTAATCGCACGTTTTTACGTGCGCGGCGGAATTTTTACCAACGTTACAGTTGATTATCGAAAAAAAGGTTGGCAGCCAAAACCAACAGTTTTACTTCAAGAATTCAATTCCCAGTCTAATATCCGCGAATGATTGTTAATGTATTTTGTAAAGTTTATTATATAACATCATAATAATAAATATTATTTAATTGGTGGAGATATTTTCTAGTGTAAAAAATAGTTTGCAAAGATCAGAAACTTATATATCCTGTCAGGCGGTATAGATACAAAAATAGTATATATAAATGATTTTAAAAAGAAATAGTCTTTTTGTTTTGCTGATATCACTACTTTTCTGGACTTGTACATTTATATCGTTGGATGCAGTTGCGGAGAAGTTAGTACAAGACAAGATTCAGTATCATACAAATTTGTGGAGCCGCTTACAAAACGGTTTTGCACTTGGACTGCCACCCGATAATAAAATAATTAACAGAATAGGTACTTCCTATTCACAGAATCCGGAATCGTTTAATCGTATTGTTGCGAACAGCGAACCGTATCTCTTTTATATTGTGGAGGAATTAGAACGCCGGGGTATGCCAATGGAAATTGCGTTGATTCCGGTTATTGAAAGTACTTACAATCCTTTGATTAAATCTAATAGCCAAACTGCCGGTTTGTGGCAATTTCAACCAGAAACAGGACGGATTTTAGGGTTAGTACAGAACGTATGGCATGATGATCGCCGTGACATTATTGCATCAACTCAGGCTGCTCTTGATTATCTTCAATATCTTTATCGGAAGTTTGATAATTGGAAGTTGGCCATTGCAGCATACAATTTAGGTGAAGGTGCTGTCAGTAAAGCATTATCTAGGAATAGTCATAAAGGTAGACCAGGCAATTTTTATGATTTGAATCTGCCTATTGATGCAAAACACTACGTATATAAGTTGTTGGCGGTTAAAGATATCATTCTTAATTCTAAAAAGTATGGTGTGAAAATCCGACCCATAGCGAACCGACCGTATTTTGACCAAATTAAAATACATGAACCTATCGATATCTCATTAGTTACTCGCCTAGCAAATATTTCCGAGGTTGAATTTAACGCCTTGAATCCAGCCTATAATCGCTATGTCATCAAAGTGTCTGATGCAGCACCTCGTACTTTATTGTTACCGAAAACTAATAAAGAGATCTTCTTAAAAAATCTGGAAACTTATCAAGACCCGCGAGTGTCCTGGCAGATCTATCGCGTCAGAAAAAGTGAAAGTATCAATGAAATTGCAGATCGTCATTTAACTACTGTAAAGCAATTAAAGACAATTAACGGCATTGCCAGACATAAAAATGTAACCCTTGGACAGAAAATATTGGTTCCTCATGTTGTGGTTGAGAACCAGGCCGATAATGCCGCACGAAAGAAGAAACAGTTACAAAATTTTCAGTCGAGCGTTTATGTCGTAAAAAAAGGCGATACTCTGTATGAAATTGCAAAGCGATATGGTACAACCGTTGATCAAATTAAATCATGGAATGATAGCGAGGAGAATCTATCTATTGGACAGAAACTGGTGATTTTGAGAGGCTAACTGCAACAATTTCTTTACCTTATCAAACAGTCCTTAGAAATTCGACAGCCCAACTGACACCGAATCCGGTGATTTCACTATCCACAGCGCCCAAGCCATCTTTATGGCTACTGGCAGATAAATCCATATGCAGCCAGGGTGTATCGTTAACAAATCGTCGCAGAAAACATGCGGCGAGAATATGATCGAATTCTCCGCCTATCTCACATTGTTTGATATCTGCAACATTGCTTTCAAGACTTTCTTCATAATCAGCGTCCATTGGGAAAAGACAAACGCGTTCACCGCTTCTTTTGCCTGCAGAAAGAGCTTTTTGGGACAAATCGTCACGATTACTAAAAATACCACTATAACGTGATCCCAGAGCAGTTTTCATGCTGCCGGTTAGGGTTGCGAAATCAATGATTAGATCTGGTTTTAATTTGTTCGCCAATGTTAAGGTATCGGCCAGGACCATACGTCCTTCAGCATCGGTGTGGACAATTTCAATTGATAGCCCGCTCAGTGCTGAAATGATGTCATTCTGCTTATAAGCACGAGGACTGATATGGTTTTCTGCTATCGCTAGCCAACAGTCAATGCTGATTGGGATTTCAGCCCGCGTGGCAGCCAGCAGAATACCCAGTGCGACAGCAGAACCATTCATGTCCTCGTGCATGCCTTGCATATGCCGTGCTGGTTTTAAATTATGACCACCGGTATCAAAACAGATACCTTTGCCGACAATGGCAACATTTTTGTTCTGTGCATGTTGTTTATAGTGACGTTGCAGATGAACAATGACAGCATCTTCGGAATCACTGCCTTGTGCAACAGCAACAAAAGCGCCTGCGCCGATTTCCTTTAGTTTGTTTAAATCATATTCTTGGTATTTCCATCCTTCATTATCAGCCAGTTTCTTAATTTGCTGGCGATAGGTTTTCGGTGTTAGTTCATTTGCTGGCAATGCAGTTAAACCACGCGCTAATAAATTTCCCTCAGCCAGCGCACGTTGCAAGGTGAAGTTATCATCATCTTTATAACCATATAAATAAATTTTATCCAGCGGTTTTCTAACTGGTTTATTTTTACGTACTGGAAGGGCGGCACCATTGACCCAAGTGGCATAGACTACTAATTCGGAGGAATCTTTTCGTTGTTGAGTCGTACCATAGACATTGATATGTATTTCGGAAGGATTTTCTGACAGAAGTAATTTAAGTGCTTTCCGCACACAAGTTTGTTGATCGAAGACGGTCTTGTTTTTATCCAGCATGACCCAAGCGCATAGTTCACCTTTCTCAAGATTTGCACTCACTGGTGTGTCACTGAGATCGGTCAATTGCATTTCACGTCTCAATAGCAGCTTTTTCAGCGGCTCTTCACCAGTGATATCTAATTTTTTTGGGATTTTATCTAATTTCGGGAGTATTACGAGAATATGTGATGCTTTAGTAGATTGATCGATAGGTGATATATTTTGGAAAAGTGATGCCAGCATTGAAAGCTTTCCTGTTGAATATTATTTTTTGAATGACAATACCGGACGTCATTGCATAAAGATGATTATTGATAATCTTGTTATTATATACGCCTTATACGCATTACGGCTGAGATAGCCTGTAGCGGATGGACTTTATTCTGATTCTACTGAGGAGTATCAACTAAGAATGCGCCAATATCTTGAGTTAATGCAGTATGTTATGAATCATGGGCATCAAAAATCTGATCGAACGGGTACCGGCACACTCTCAGTCTTTGGCTATCAAATGCGTTTTAACTTAGCCGATGGTTTTCCATTAGTGACAACCAAGAAGTGCCATTTGAAATCTATTATCCACGAATTACTGTGGTTCTTGCAAGGCAATACAAATATCGGCTATCTTCACGAGAAAGGTGTATCCATATGGGACGAGTGGGCTGATACGAAGGGTGATCTTGGGCCAATCTATGGTCATCAATGGCGATCCTGGACAACAGCGGAGGGTCAACATATCGATCAGCTTAAGCTAGTTATTGAGCAGATAAAAAATACACCTGATTCACGGCGCATGCTTGTTTCTTCATGGAATGTAGGGGATCTGCATAAAATGCGATTACCGCCGTGCCATGCATTTTTTCAGTTTTATGTGGCGGACAATCGACTATCGTGTCAGCTTTATCAACGCAGTGCTGATATTTTTCTCGGCGTGCCTTTTAATATCGCATCGTACGCATTGCTTACTTTAATGATTGCGCAAGTCTGCAACCTTGAAGCGGGGGATTTTGTGCATACCTTAGGTGATGCACATCTATATCTGAATCATCTTGATCAAGCACACGAGCAGTTAAAGCGTGAGCCGCGGTCATTGCCGGTTATGCAATTAAATCAAGATGTCAGCGAGATATTGGATTTTAACTATGAGGATTTTACTTTGGAAAATTATGATCCTTATCCGGCTATCAAAGCACCAGTAGCTGTATGACGTCACCTCGTTTATCCCTATTGGTAGCCATGGCGAAAAATCGCGTGATTGGCCGGGATAATAAATTACCGTGGCATTTGCCAGCCGACTTGAAGCATTTCAAGTTCCTGACGATGGGACAAACTATTGTGATGGGACGTAAAACATATGAATCTATTGGTAAACCTCTGCCGGGCAGAGCGAATATTATTGTCACGCGTCAGACAGGATATGAAGTGCCGGGAACGACTGTGGTTAACTCCATTGACGATGCGCTTCTGATATGCGAAAGAACCAGACCGATCAATGGTGAGAATTTTATCATTGGGGGCGAAGAACTTTACCGGCAAACCCTTAAGATTTGTCAGCGCATATATATTACGGAGATTCAGAGAGATTTTGATGGAGATGTTTTCTTTCCTGAATTTGATCCTAGCGAGTGGGAAGAAACGCAACGCGATAGGCGTATATCAGAGAACGACACCAATCTGGAATACCATTTTGTCGTCCTTGACCGTAAGGTAAGTGCGATATAACTGTTGTTTTGATGATTTTTTGTATCGGTAAACGAAAGAAATGGTGAAGTGCGCTAAAGCTACTTCACCATTTTTTATAGGATTATTGATTGATTAGCTATTAATAACTAATACTTATATCACTTTTACATCGGGTAAAGGAAATCCATTAAAATTACTGGCGTAGGCAGTCGTATAAGCACCCGCGTTGGGTAAATAAATGAAATCACCTTCCTGTATGTCGTTAGGTAGCATGAGATCATGCATCAGAATATCTACTGAATCACAAGTTGGGCCGGCAACAGACCAGGGAATATCGCTACCTTTTCGATCAGTCAAGATTTCATAACGTAACCCTTCAGTAATTTCTATGACACCTCCAAACATGCCTGCATCCCAATACATCCATCGTTTTCCATTACGGGTTGCTGTACCCACCACTCGGCAAACAAAATAAGCTGAATCGGATACCAAATAACGACCTGGTTCAGCCATGATGCGGATATTTTCCGGTAAATCAGAAATGGCATCGTTGATGACTTCAGCGATGATTTCAATCGAAGGAATGGGTTTAATATGACGAACCGGATATCCGCCACCGATATTAAGCAATCGAGGATTCAAGCCAGCAAGCTTCATATCAGCAAAAACTTTTTTGGCACGTTCAATTCCTACCCGCCAATTCTGCGGGTTACGACACTGTGAACCCACATGAAATGTAACACCAGCCAGATCTGCGTTAAGCTTTACCGCTTCTTGAATGATTTCATTAATATCGGCTAGATGCGTACCGAATTTTCCCGCTAATGGCCAATCACTGCCGATATTCGGCGTGTCGATGCGTAAATACATCTTGGCATCGGGTTTGACACTGACAATTTTGCGCAATTCTTCTATGCTGTCAAGCACATACCATTCAACGCCTTTTTTTGCAGCGTATTCCAGATAAGCCCGGGATTTCATCGGGTTGCTATAAAATATTTCAGCAGCAGATACATCCAGCTTCATTAACAGATCAAGCTCGGCTATAGAGGCGATCTCAAAGCCAGCACCTTCTTCTATGAGTGTTTTCAGTACGCGTTCATCTGGATTGGCTTTAACTGCATAATGCGGATGGATTCGTGGCATGGCAGCTTTGAAGCGCCGTGTTTTTTGCCGGATAATATTGCCGTCAATCAGTAAAAAAGGGCGTTGATAGCCTTTCTTCAGTTCATTCTGAACGTATTTAAAATTCAGACTATTTTCAGGATGGGTGTCAAACAGGACTTCAGATTGATCGGATTTCTGAAGTGTAGAGGGAAATATATGCATGGGTGTCTTCCTTTAAAAATGGCTACGTCACAGGAATATGAACATTGACTAAATCAACTGCAGCAAAAAAGTTCTTGATACTTTTCATGATGACCTCCTTATCGGTAAGTGAGCTTGTTTTGAATTTGCACGCATTATAGTCTGCATTTCAGGTAAATCAAGTGTTTTTTTATATGAAAATTAATTCTTATTTTTTACAAATTAAGTATTGTAAAACAACATATTATATGGCTGATTTTTATGCGGGATTTGACGGCTATTTTTCAAAAAAGTTTAGGCAATTATTTTTTAATGAATGACTGGTTTCAACACCATGATATAGGGTCTATTTTATTTCTCAGATTAGGGCATTTTCTGAAGATTAATCAATTCCACTGCAACTTCAAATAACCATCTGTCTTTTCATTAAACCTGAAATGAATAAGATTCTTTCCTCGGTGGATTGATTGTTGCCTCGAATGAAGTTTGAATGGCCCAGCGGCAGAAAGTGATTTCTCAATTCTCATCTGTCCTGTGCGGGGTGAGAAAATCGTCAATTCATAGCGGCCGGGGTTGATTTCCCGCAATAACGGAGCGAAGGGTTTAGCCAGTGGCTCACCGATGAATACGCCTTGTCCTGGCCAAGCTACACTTTTCCAATAAGCTTCAATGGCAGTTGCACCCAATGCATAATGAAACATGGCAACCGCGGGGGAAGGAAATTTCTGTGGATAGCTGCAAGGCTCAACAACTGTCCCATAACTCGCGGTGGCACCAGCTTCCAGCCAACGCAGACTGCTCATTTGAGAAGAATCGGTCAGCATGCCGCCGAAAGAAGTTAAATGATCCGCTAATGCGCCGGGCAGAAAGCCAAGTGTTTCTAGCATGGGTACTTCGATCATTCCGGTAAAGTAAAAAAGAACATCTTGGTGATCAGAAATGAGATTGGTTTCCAGTATCTGTAGAGGAAAAACACCAGACAGATCTTTTGCAGTCTGTGCATAACTCATTGCGCGATTATTCCGTGCTTTGTCTGAGGTGCTGAGTAAATAGGCTTGACCATTTGGAAAACTGTGATCGGAAGCAATGCCCCGGTCTATCAATGCCTTGACATGTTCAAAGGAGGTCCCTGCCAGCATCATCGCAGGCCGAAGTTTATAATCAATGGCTGGATACTGGCTTTGCGCATTGAAATAAGGGCTAAGTGTTGTTGGCGCACATGCTTTGGAACAATATTTTTTATCGAAACCCAATGCCAATGCGGAAGTCAAAGACATACAACCCACCCGGTAGGGGCTGGTCCAAGCAACCGCGTAAGCCTGTACGTGATCAGGGGTAAGCTGATCAATCGTTGCTTTTAGTTGTTGAAATTCTTTCGGTGTCATCGCACTGCGCTCGGATGAGAAGCGCAGATGAATTATGTTGTTTTCAGGGATACGCCGCGCTTGCTGGTAGTAGCTGCCAATTTGCCGGGATAAGGGATCGTCATCATTGACGATGACAGCAATGTCTTCCGGCATGAATCCGGTATGGGGTAAAGAGATGCGTGTTTGCGCTTCAACCGAAGAAGCTGCAGAAAATAGAATAATCGCTAAAAGAACGGAAAGTTGTCTGATTCGTTTTAAACTTTCTCGTGCCGACATCATAAAAGAGTCTCACACATCCGTTATCAACTTCACCGTCTCAAATTTTCGGCAACGTAACACCGTGCTGTCCTTGGTATTTGCCACCGCGATCCTTGTAAGAAGTTTCGCAGACTTCATCCGATTCAAAGAAAATAACTTGTGCGACGCCTTCGTTGGCATAAATTTTAGCGGGCAGGGGGGTTGTGTTGGAGAATTCCAGAGTGACATACCCTTCCCACTCCGGCTCAAATGGGGTGACATTGACGATAATGCCGCAACGAGCATAGGTTGATTTGCCCAAACAAATAGTCAGCACATTGCGCGGGATACGGAAATACTCGACAGTGCGGGCCAATGCGAAAGAATTGGGTGGAATGATGCACACATCGCTTTTGACATCGACAAATGAATTGGAATCAAAATTCTTCGGATCGACGATGGTGGAATTGATATTGGTAAATAACTTAAACTCATCCGAGCAACGGATATCGTAACCATAGCTTGAAGTACCATAGGAAACAATCCGCTGATCATTTTTCTGACGGATCTGATCGGGTTCGAAGGGTTCGATCATGCCATAGGTTTGCGCCATGTGACGTATCCACTTATCTGATTTAATCGTCATTCCTTAGCCTTTTTAGTTATCTTCCATTATGATCTTGGCGAATAGTCCTGAGTGATCTTCAGCGGATGCAGCCACTTTAACGGCGATTCGCCGTGCAATCAACCGATAGATATCGGCTATTTTACCGTCAGGTTCGGCGACCACGCTGGGTTTTCCCATGTCCGTATGTTCACGAATCTTGATATCGAGGGGTAACGCGCCCAAGAATTCCACATCATAGTCCTTGCACATTCTTTCCCCGCCGCCGGTTCCAAATATCGGTTCTGTGTGTCCGCATTGAGAACAGGTATGTGTGCTCATGTTTTCCACAATGCCGAAAATCGGAATTCCCACTTTCTCGAACATTTTTAATCCTTTGCGTGCATCAAGCAAAGCAATATCTTGTGGTGTGGTGACAATGACAGCACCGGTTACGGGAATTTTCTGTGCAAGCGTGAGTTGAATGTCGCCGGTGCCTGGTGGTAAATCCACAATTAAATAATCCAGATCTTTCCAATTGGTATCGTTGAGCAATTGCTGTAAAGCCTGTGTAACCATCGGACCACGCCAAACCATCGGCGTTTCGACATCAATTAACAAGCCAATGGACATCGCTTGAATACCATGTGCCAAAACCGGTTCCATGGTTTTGCCATCGAGCGATTCCGGGTGGCTTGTGATTCCCAGCATCTGCGGTTGTGATGGACCGTAAATATCCGCATCCAGAATCCCCACCGATGCGCCTTCCGATGCCAATGCGAGCGCTAAGTTCACGGCCGTCGCCGATTTTCCGACCCCGCCCTTGCCGGACGCTACCGCAATAATATTTTTAACGCCAGGGATCAGTTTGACGCCCCCTTGCACGCTGTGCGGAATAATTTTACTACTCACTGTGACTTGGATATTTCCAATGTGCGGTATTGATTTCAGTGCATCCATAATTTGTTTTTGCACGGCACCTTTAACACTGTTAGCCGGATAACCCAGTTCGACTTCGAGGGATACATTATTTTGCTCAATTTGAATATTGTGTACTGTTCGCATCGTTACGTAATCTTTGCCCGTTGTCGGATCAATGGCTTGCTTGAGTACGGATTGTATTTGCTGCTCAGAAATAGTCACTACAAACTCCTTTTTGCTGCTGATTAGCGGTTAATAATTTAAGAAGGGATGGTAACAAATATCAGGAATGCCCACACAGTTTGTTACAATTCATCTTTATCTAATCTGATTTCATGAGAGTTAATGAATAAGCGAAAAATTCTGGTTACCTCTGCGCTGCCTTATGCCAATGGCAGCATCCATTTGGGTCATTTGGTGGAATACATTCAAACGGATATCTGGGTGCGATTTCAGAAAATGCGCGGACATACAGTTTATTATGTGTGCGCGGACGATACGCATGGCACACCGATCATGCTGCGTGCGGAAAAAGAGGGCATAACACCAGAAGCATTGATCGCGCGCGTACACGATGAGCATTCGGCAGATTTCACCGGCTTCCATATCCAGTTTGATAACTATTACAGTACGCATTCAACTGAAACGCGTCATTTCTCCGAAGTCATTTACGGCAAACTCAAGGCTGCCGGATTGATCGCGATACGCGGCATCGAACAACTGTATGATCCGGTTAAAAACATGTTCTTACCCGACCGGTTTGTTAAAGGGGAGTGCCCGAAGTGCGGTGCCAAAGATCAGTATGGTGATTCCTGTGAAGCCTGCGGTGCGGCCTACACGCCAACGGAACTGAAAAATCCCTATTCAGCAGTCTCCGGTGCCAAGCCAGTCAAGAAATCATCGGAACATTATTTTTTCAGTTTATCCGATGCACGTTGCGCCGATTTTCTGCGCCAATGGGCCTGCAATGGCGACCATCTGCAACCGGAAGCGGCCAACAAAATGCGCGAATGGGTCGGCGAAGCTGGAGAAAACAAACTCTCCGATTGGGATATTTCGCGCGATGCGCCATATTTCGGCTTCGAGATTCCCGGTGCACCCGGCAAGTATTTTTACGTCTGGCTCGACGCGCCGATCGGTTACATGGGTAGCTTTCAAAACTTGTGCGCGCGTGAACAAATCGATTTTGACGAATTCTGGCAACCGCAATCCGATACCGAGCTGTATCACTTCATCGGCAAGGATATTTTGTATTTCCACGCGCTGTTCTGGCCGGCGATGTTGAAAAACGCCGGTTACCGCACACCGACCAAGATTTTCGCGCATGGTTTTCTGACCGTGAACGGCGAGAAAATGAGCAAGTCGCGCGGCACGTTCATCACCGCGGAAAGTTATTTGAAACAAGGTTTGAATCCCGAATGGCTGCGCTATTATTACGCCGCCAAGCTGAACAGCACCTTGGAAGACATCGACCTGAACTTGGACGATTTCGTCGCGCGCGTCAATTCCGATCTGGTCGGAAAATTCATCAATATCGCCAGCCGCTGCGCCGGTTTTATCACCAAACGCTTTGACGGTAAACTGGTGTCCGGCGAGCAATATCAGGCATTGCAAGCCATCGTGAACGAACATTTTTCAAGTTGGCGTCCAGAAGTCATCGAACAAGCCTTTGAAGAACGCGAATTTTCCGCAGCCATCCGTCAAATCATGAAATTTGCCGACGAAGCCAACGAAATGATTCACAATTTAGCACCGTGGGAAATCGCCAAGCATGCGGATCGCGCTGACGATTTGCACCGCGCTTGTAGTCTCGGTATTCAGTTGTTCTATTTGCTATCGCGTTACTTGAAGCCGATTCTGCCCGGTACCGTGCAGCAGATCGAAGCATTTCTCAATGGCGAACCGCTGACTTGGCCGCAATTACGCGCCGATCAACCGGTTTCCGATCTGTTACTGCCCGCGGGACATACCATCAACACTTATCAGCACTTGATGACGCGCATCGACACCAAACAGATCGACGCGCTGATCGCCGCCAACACGCAAAGCCTGACCACTTCACCGCCGCAATCGCCGGCAAGGCACGCGGAAAAACAGCAACACGCCATTTCCCCGATTGCCGAAACAATTTCGATTGACGACTTCAGCAAAATCGATTTGCGCATCGCCAAGATTGTCAACGCCGAGCATGTGCAAGGCGCAGAAAAACTGTTGAAACTGACGCTCGATATTGGCAACGAACAACGTACGGTGTTTGCCGGTATCAAATCCGCATACGATCCGGAGAAGCTGAAAGGGCGCTTGACCGTGATGGTCGCCAATCTCGCGCCGCGGCAAATGAAATTCGGTTTGTCGGAAGGTATGGTGCTGGCTGCCGGTGGCGGCAATCCCGGTGAATTGTTCATTCTGTCGCCGGATTCCGGCGCGCAGCCGGGCATGCGGGTTAAGTAATTTGCTGCGAATGGATTCGAATGCACTTACCGAACTGATTCAGCAACTGGAACTTAGCTTGCTGCAAAGCGATCTGACCGCGCATCCCGGATTGATCGACGAATTGCTGGCGGAAGATTTCGAGGAAATCGACCATCAAGGAACAATTCGTTCCCGAAGCGATGTAATCAGCTGGCTGACGCGCAAAGATCCGAGCATGCACTGGGCGTTCAAAGATTTTCGTATTAAGGCAGTGTCCGGGGATGTAGTGCTGGCGATTTACTCGCTGCAAAAGCCCGATCAAACCGATGCCAAAAGCGGAGGATCGACCAGAACCTCGCTTTGGCGGTATCGCAATAATCAATGGAAAATGTTTTTTCATCAAGCATCCAGAAAAAATTAATTTCTTGCACAACAGGAGCAGGCCGTGGAACTCAACGAAGAGCAGCAACAGCAATTTAACGATATCAAGAATAACCTCGCGACCGTCAAACAGCGCATCATCGATGCCTGCAAAAAAGCCGGACGCGACCCTGCCAGCGTGCGGCTGCTACCTGTGACCAAAACCGTATCCGCGGAGCGGCTGCGCATCGCCTTTGCTGCCGGTGTCGATGAGATGGGCGAAAACAAAATCCAGGAAGCGCGCGAAAAATCCGAAGTTATGGCCGATTTAGGTATCAAATGGGCGATCATCGGCCACTTGCAAACCAACAAAGCCAAATACCTGGCGCGTTTCGCCAACGAATTCCAAGCCTTGGACAGCCTCAAAGTCGCCGAAGAACTCGACAAACGCCTGCAAAACGAAGGCCGCGCCATCGACGTCTACGTGCAAGTCAACAGCTCCGGCGAAGAAAGCAAATTCGGGCTGCCGCCCGAAGCCGTGCGCGATTTCGTGCAACACCTGCCGCAATTCTCATCACTACGCATCAAGGGTTTGATGACCCTCGCCATCTTCTCAACCGACCACGACCGCGTGCGCGAATGCTTCATCAAAATGCGCGACATTCAAGCCATGCTGCGCCAGGAAGCGCCCGCAGGGTTATCGTTCGACGAACTGTCAATGGGTATGTCGGGTGATTACGAACTGGCCATCGAAGAGGGCGCCACGGTGGTGCGCGTCGGCCAAGCCATCTTCGGCAAACGGCCGCTGCCGGATAGCCATTATTGGCCGGGGTTGGGGTGATGCGAGAGTAATAAGAGCGGTGGAATATGCCTACGATACTCAGACTCGGTGCCTACCGGTTTTTTTTCTATAGCAATGAAAAAGGTGAACCGCCGCACATTCATGTCCAACGGGAAAATTTTCTTGCTAAATTCTGGTTAAATCCAATCGTACTGGCAAGTTCAAAGCATTTCTCATCACATGAATTAAGAATGCTGTCGAAGTATGTTGAAGAGAATCAAAAACTGTTTATGGAGGCATGGAATGAACACATTGGTAATTGAGACGTGCGCATTAGCTAAGAATGTGCAATTCTCCGATGACGATATGATTGTTTCGCTCGTAGATGGAAGAACAATTGCGGTTCCTCTGCTGTGGTTTCCACGTTTGGCATCAGCCAGTCAAAAGCAGCTTGCCAATTACGAACTGCTGGGAGATGGCGAAGGCATTCATTGGCCGGATGTGGATGAAGATATCAGCGTAGCTGGATTGTTGCGCGGAAATCGTTAGTTATAAACCGAGCATCGTTTTCTACAGAATAATCTGCTTGTAATTGTCTATGATTCTCAAAGAGTCAGAAATAAC
>NZ_JAIEME010000056.1 GCF_019752415.1 Nitrosomonas sp. | reverse complement strand
GCGGCCATTGTCGGAAAAACGTCGCCACACGATGCGTTTACCGTCGGGGCTGAAGAACGGGCCGCCGTCGTAGCTCTTGGTGTGCGTCAAGCGCTTCACGTTGGAACCGTCGGCATCCATGATGTAGATATCGATCATCGATGCCGGATTGGCTTTAAAAAGCGCTTGTTCTGCTTCGGACAATTCACCGCTGTAAGCACGGCGGTTGGAAGCAAAAGCGATCAATTTGCCGTCCGGCGACCATGACGCCTCAGCATCGTAACCCAGGGTGTTAGTTATATTCCGTATGTTTTTGCCATCGAAACCGGTTTCGTAAATATCGTAATACTCATCGTAATCCCACGCATACGACTTCTGTTCGCCCGCATTACGGCGTTCGATCTCGGCTGCCATTTTAGCCTTGGCTTCCTTGTCATCATGCGTTGAGGAAAATAATACCTTTTCCTGCGCCGGATGCACCCACGCGCACGTGGTTTTGCCGGTACCCGGCGACACCTGCGTCACCGCACCGGATTCGATATTCTTCAGGAAAATTTGATAGAACGGATTATCGTCCGCAACCTCCGCCTGATAAATCATCCATTTGGAATCCGCCCGGTAATACGCCTCCCCGGCGCGTTTTTCTTTGACGGAGAGTTGGTGTTCTCCGGTGATGAAATCACCGTTAACAGCATATCCGGTACTAGCAGCGAAATATACGAATAACAACATTGATTGCAATAATCTCGTTACTAGATTACTAAAACAAACTTTCATCGTCGTTCCCAATCTAAAAAATTACCTGAAAATTAAATCTAAAGATTAAACAAATACTCCAGAATTTGCACACCACTCATACCACCAAAGGGGATTAGCAGTGCCGTTAATGCTGCTTGATGCCCCAAACTTGCATAAACACCTTGATTTTCTTGCCGTATCAAAGAAATCAATCGATCAATATGGATTGTATTATTATTTGATTGAATTTTTTTTGTTTCGTATTGATCTATTAAATCCATACGGAATCTCTCAGCCGCTATACGTAAACGATAAGTTACCATTACTACATAAACAACCGATACAATAAGAATAAAAATTAGTGACCATGGCATTCCAAACTGATCAAATATTTTACTTCGCCCT
This sequence comes from Nitrosomonas sp., assembly GCF_019752415.1. Classification (GTDB taxonomy): domain Bacteria; phylum Pseudomonadota; class Gammaproteobacteria; order Burkholderiales; family Nitrosomonadaceae; genus Nitrosomonas. The sequence goes on along the minus strand of NZ_JAIEME010000056.1, from coordinate 21,942 downwards.
ATTAAAATAAAAAAAACCATACCAAGCGGCAAATAAATTAACCGACTAATACATTTGGCATGATCAACGATTAATTGAAATTGCAAGTATCGATGCAACAAGTGATGAGGAACACCAGTACGAATTTCTGCTAGTTGTAAAGCTTCGTTGCTCCATAGCTGATTCTGAGAATCATCTTGTTTTTCTATGCGTATCTCCTCAATCATTTTTTTACAAGCGATTGTTTCAAAAGCAGCCCAGAAGATTAACACAAAAAGGCAAAACATCTGGATCACAAAAAGCCATGTGTGCAAGGAATTCACAATTGCCCCACGATAGGGAAAATTGAGTGCTTCTTCAAACATATCAGTCTTCCCAGCTAAAACAAAATAAGACAATATGGTAAAGCAAAGCGAAACTATACCAATCCCCCACCACATTTTTTTTTGATTAGTATCACTAAAATAACTCACCCAAAACTCTACACGCATAGCATTAACAAGATTCTTACTATTCTGCTTATTACATTCTTGCAACCAATTAATAAATGTGACAAAGAGTAAGATTATGATAATTAATCCAAAATAGCGAATAAATAGATTAGGCCAAACACTCACACCTTCCAGCCAGTACATCGGTTCTGAAATATCCGCATCTTGGTAAGCTTCAATAATGATAAAAGGTAGTACAATAAAACCCAATACAGTGGTAATGGAAATTACTATAACCCCTTTATTAGATGACAATACGGGTGATAACCCCATCCACTTCAACAATACAAAGTAATATATCAAGGTAATAACAATCGCAATTAATATCAGTTGGAGAATTTTATCCGCTATTATCGTCGTTCTCTCTCGCTCCCAAGAATGTTTTGACTCTATTGATGAATGCTTATAGTTCCTCCAGATTCTATCGGAATCGATCAACTCTTTTTCGCGATCATCGTATTGGTCAAGCAGTTCTTTAACGCACCTTCTTTCTGCACTCTGCTGTTCAACTCTTCTTGTATCGAGATTCATACATTCAACCCAATCTTTAAGATAGTTAACCGAAAGCGAGTCAAGATGGATTGCACGAGTTTTTCCAATTTCGAAGATTTGAGGATTAGACACTTTTGGGCGACCAGAAAGATCAAGAAATTCTTTTTTGATCGCGCGTTGTTTACATTTCTTATCTTCTTTACACACCGCTGACCATGTCGCATAGTACAACGCAGTCTGGAAATTATCTCGAAAAGGCATGCTATTTCCCTGTAGCTCATGATCAAGCTTAAAATCAAAATTGGAAGCAACAACCAGATTCCTAGTCCATTTCTGCTGATCCTTGTGGAGATAACGTGCGTCCAAATCAGTAGTAAATAAAATTTTGTTCGTAAATTTTTCGCGTAAGGCTTGCAGGATAATCAATTTGTCGTATACATCCGAACCTAGTACACCAATTGCTTTAACGCCGTTTTTTGCAAAACCAGAATCATTATCAAGTGCAGCAATGGATTCAGTCAGCCGACGCAAGTAGTCATATTGATTTCGTCCGTCGGCATGATCGGGAGGCGCATCGTCCCACTGTATTATTGGATTTCTATTATTAGAACTGACTTCAGTATTCTTTGTAATCGAGTACGAGTCGGATGAAAGCTTTCCGTCAATACCACGGAAATATGAAAAGCTGGTTATCAGATTGTCATTTTTAACTGTGATTTCTTCATCTTTGTATATATTCTCGGGCTTTTTATTACCACAATGTTTCCAAAAATCATTATTTCTCATTTGACTAACTAGAGAACGCGAATAAAAGGTATCAAGCTCCGTTATGAGCACAATTCCATCGTTGCAATCTGGCTTGTTGCTATTTGTTACAAAATCAGTAATTGTTGTCGTTTTATTGATCCCTCTTTGATAAAGTTCCCAAAAAATTGCCGTTGCCAACTTATCATCAGTTCCGATGAACCGATATATCCTACTTTGGGCTAAAACCTTCTTGAATGCCTCTTCCTTGTCGCCTTCGATACAGTACCATTTCTTTTCATTCTCGCTAATATTGCCAACTTGGCAGTCTTGATACATTAGCCTATCAACAATATTTACACCCGGAACAGTAGCGTTATAAATGTATGTCTCAAAAAGACTTCCTTGAGCAAACAGGTTTGTTCTTGTTGTGCTTTGTTGAGGTTCTTGAATGTTTGGGTTGCGTAGGAGCTCAATAAATAAATCAGTATTACTAGGTCCGATTAATTTGAAAGGAATCGATGTCTCATCAACATTTTTCGTCGGTTTCCAGATACGATCTAATTGCATCGCTAAACATTGAATAAATACTGCATATTCCAGCTCGTTTAGCTTGATCATGTGTTCATTAAGCCAAAGCACTAAAACACTAGAATTTAAATCTTCAGTAGAAAACCATTCGTATGGTATTTCCATAGGATTTTTCAGACTGCACGAATACTCTGGCTTAAACCGAAACACTTGGATGTTATTCGATTGCTCAGGATAATATTGTTCCGTATCGAGTGCGGAAACAACCGCGAAACGCGCCCTCCGCCGTACTTCTGCCATTTCTGAGTATGAACTACCAGGAATACTAATTGCAGCGACAATTACTTTCTTTTTATTACGAGCATATAGCTCTTGCGACAGATCGTCAGCCAAAAGAGATGATGTTTCACTTTCTCTCTCTCCAAATTTATACTTGTCCAGGGGATCTTGCCATAAACGAATTTCTGTAAAACTACTACTTTTCCAATCATTGGCGACATCTGTATTCTCTGGACGAGAGCTACTTAACGGAAGCAATATTTGACCAGACGCTGTTAAAACGAGTAAAACCAGAGCAACAACGTTAATCGGCAAATTGCTAAGTAAATTGTGCTGATTCAAGCGAATTACTCCTTCTGATAACGATAACCTATTTGATATAAATCATTACAAGTTAAAATATTTTCTAATCAAATGAAGTTTAATTTTGATCCTGTATGTTACATAATTTAAAAATAAGTTGATAGAATTTAAGTACTTTAACTCAATCTTTTATCAAGGATATCCTTTATATACCCAAGGACTGAGAATAAGCATTCAATTTATTATAGTTGCTGCGTCGGTATATTTCGGTGAGAAAAATCACATAACTAAACCACTCTATAAAGACTCTCAATGATCAATCGCATGAACTTAGCATTTCCAGCAAAGGTTTCTCTTGCATATGTTTTGATTTGGTTCTTAGCTATTTTTAGCTTGCTTCCTCATGAAAGTACATTTGCCAACAACACCACAACCTTCCATCACACCATGCAGATCCAATTGTCACCGGATACTTCTAAAATCCGTGTCAAAGATCAAATCCGGATTCCGAATTGGGCACGGAGTGCAAAAGAACCCGTACAACTCGAATTCTTTTTGCATGCTGGTTTATCGGTAACGGATGTTCAGGGGGCTGCAATTCAGGCGGAAGAAAACGAAGTTGCTTTAAAATCCCGGCCGATTTCGATCCGGCATTACACGGTGACTGTACCGCCCGGACAGGATGCCTTCACGCTGCAATACGGCGGCCAGATCCATCACGCGGTGCAAGGACCGGGGCAGGAGTATTCGCGCAGTTTCGGTTCCACGCCGGGGGTGATTTCGCCGGAAGGTGTGTTTCTGGCCAGCGCCAGCGCGTGGTATCCGCAGTTTGGTGATGCGCTGGTGTCGTTTCAGTTAGACATTCAAACGCCCCCCGATTGGGATGTGGTCAGTCAAGGGACTTTGCTGCGCGAGAACAAAACCAACGCGGCACAAAACGTGGCTTGGGAGGAAAAACAACCGCAGGACGATATTTATCTGATCGCCGCGAAATTCCAGCGCTACACGCAATCCGCTGGCGCGGTCAACGCGATGGTGTATTTACGCAGCGCCGATCAACCGCTGGCGCAGAAATATCTCGACGCCACGGCGCAGTACATTGCAATGTACAACAAACTGATCGGCCCCTATCCTTATACGAAGTTCGCATTGGTGGAAAATTTCTGGGAAAGCGGCTACGGCATGCCATCGTTCACGCTGCTCGGCTCCAAAGTAATCCGCCTGCCGTTCATTTTGCACTCGTCGTATCCGCACGAAATTCTGCACAACTACTGGGGCAACGGCGTGTTCGTCGATTACGCCAAAGGCAATTGGGCGGAAGGCTTGACCGCTTACCTCGCTGATCATTTGGTCAATGAGCAGCGCGGCAAAGGCGAGGAGTACCGCCGCGATGTGCTGCAAAAATACGCCGATTTCGTCGGCAAGGAGAAGGATTTTCCGATTATCCGTTTCGTGTCGCGCCACAGCGCCAGCTCGGAGGCCGTCGGTTACGGCAAAACCATGATGTTCTTCCACATGCTGCGGCAGGAACTCGGTGACGACGCGTTCACCAAAGCGCTACGGCGCTTTTACCAGCAATTCAAATTCCAGCAAGCGACGTTTGCCGACCTGCTCGCCACGTTCAACGCCAGCACCGGTCAGGATCTGACGCAGCGGTTCGAACAATGGGTGCACCGCACCGGCGCGCCGGATCTGGTGCTGCGCAGCGCGGAAACCGAGCGCACGGCGGATGGATTCAAGCTCACGCTCACCGTCGAGCAAACCCAGCCAGGCGAACCGTACCGCTTAAAGGTACCGGTTTCCATCACGCTGGAAGGCGAGGACATGGCGGTGGAATCGCATATTGTCGTCGAGCAAGCCAAACAAACGGTCGAGATGACATTCGCCAACCGCCCGGTGCGCATCGACCTCGATCCGCATTTCGACGTGTTCCGACGCTTGGATAGCCGCGAGATTCCCTCGGCGCTGTCGCAAGGTTTCGGCGCGGAAAAACCGCTGCTGATCCTGCCCGCGCGCGAACAAAAAGCCGTGCTGGAAGCCTACCGCGCATTGGCGGCCAACTGGCAGAAAACCCAATCGAGCCCATTGGAAATCGTCACCGATGATCAATTGAAAACGTTACCGGAAGACCGCACCGTGTGGATTCTGGGCTGGCAAAACCGGTTTGCCGATGCAGTGCCGGAAACCCTGGCGGATCGTGGTGTTGCCGTTCAATCTCAGCAATTGCAACTGGAACATAAACGCTATCCGCAAGCCGGTCACGCCGTGGTATTGACCACCCGGCAACCCGCCAATCCGGACAAAACGCTGCTATGGGTCGCCGCCGACACCCCCAAAGCCATTGCCGAACTCGCGAACAAATTGCCGCATTACCGCAAGTACAGTTACCTGGTGTTCAAGGGCGATGAATTGACCAACATCGGCAAAGGCCAATGGCCGATTCTGCAATCGCCACTGACGCAGTGGATCAAACAGCAAGACGGCCACACGATTCACGCCACGCACACCGGCATCACCAAGCCGCGCCGCGCGCTGGCGGAACTGCCGCCGGTATTTTCCGAAAGCCGCATGATGACGGATATCACCCACCTGTCGCACGAATCGTACAAAGGGCGCGAACTCGGCACGCCGGAGCTGGACGATGCGGCTACGTATATCGCCAAACAGTTTCAACAAATCGGCCTGCTGCCCGGTGGTGACGACAACAGCTATTTCCAAACCTGGCAGCAGGACGTCGGTCTGCCAAAAGGCAACATCACGCTGCGTAATGTCGTCGGTATCCTGCCCGGCACCAATCCGCAACTCGCCGGGCAAAGCCTGGTGATCGGCGCGCATTACGACCATCTCGGCACCGGCTGGCCCGACGTACGCGCCGCGCATCAAGGCAAAATTCATCACGGTGCAGACGACAACGCCAGCGGCATCGCCGTGATGCTGGAACTCGCGCGGCAGATCATGCCGAAATGGCAGCCGGAACGCACCGTCATTTTCACCGCATTCACCGGCGAAGAAGCCAATCTGCTCGGCTCCAAGCATTATGTCCGCAGCAACGATCAATTCCCGGTTCGAAAAGTCATCGCGATGCTGAATCTGGACACCGTCGGGCGGCTGGAAAACAACCCGGTCACCGTGTTCGGCACCGGCACCGCGCGCGAGCTGGTACACATCTTCCGCGGCGCGAGCTTCGTCACCGGCATTCCGGTCAACGCCGTGCAAGACGACTTCGGCTCCAGCGACCAGGCTGCGTTCATTCAGGCTGGCGTGCCCGCGATCCAACTGTTCGCCAGCGCGCACGAGGACTACCACGCCCCCGGCGACACCGCCGACAAAATCGACACCGCCGGGTTGGTCAAAGTCGCCGCGATCCTGAAAGAAGCCACCGAATACCTCGCCAACCGCATCGAACCGCTGACGGTCACGCTATCGGCAGCCCCCGCTCCCGCCGAATCCGCCGCACCGAAGGAAAAACGCAAAACCAGCCTCGGCACCGTCCCGGATTTCTCGTATCAAGGCGAAGGCGTGCGCATCGACAACACCCTCCCCGGCTCCCCGGCGCAACAAGCCGGACTGCAACAAGGCGACATTCTGATTCAACTGGCCGGGCAGCCGGTTAGCGATTTGGCGTCGTATGCGGCGATTCTGCGCACGCTGAAGGCGGGGGAGAAAGTGGAATTGCGATATCGGAGGGATGATGCGGTTAAGGTTGCTGAGGTGGTGTTGGTGGAGCGGTAGCAACAGATCGTTTCGATTATCAGAGCTGCAACTGGGCCGCCGGATGAAGCTTGGCAGTAAAAATAATAGAGTGTTACCCTATGAAAAATTGGCTTCTCCGTGTGAAAATGATCATGCTTGCAATTTTTCTCACGGATTGAATCAAGCAAATTCTTAATTGATCGTATGGGTCGCATTTGCTTATATGAACAGTCTTATTCTATTTACCAATTGATATTAGAAACAGGATGACAGATATCATCCACAGTGATTACACGACATTTTCGACAAGATTATTGGACAAAATGCCTTATATATTACGTTAGCCCATTAAGAAGTTGAGATAGTGGAAAGTTTAAAAAAGAACATCATTACCCCCGTCCCATTGGGCCTGATACCAAGCCAAAGAAGCTACTGGGCCACACATTTTTTTAGTATTTTGCAATGCCTAGATCAGCATAAAAATTTAGAGTTCTCCCCGCGCCGCCTGGATTTATATCCAACTTATTCGTTGGCCGTGTTACGTGGTTGCTTGCCATCAAATTTCTTCGGTCAAATCGAACGCTACATTGAGAATTGGGGTGTTCAATATTTTCTCGCGAATTTTTTTAATCAAAAACTTGGAGGAAATGTTGTTGAAGAGCTTATTTCACGAATTGAGCGAGCCTACGGCGTTAGTTTCAATAATAGCCTTGAGCACTTCTCATTCCATGTATCAGGGAACGATTCAAGTCTATCTTCAAAGCTTAGCGAAGAGTTTTCCGAGGTATTTCCAAGTAATTTGAACGACCAATACCCTGCCGTTGATACCCTGATAGCGCAGTCAGATCTTTGCCTAATTCTATCAAATTCACAAGATATCAAAGTTGGCTTATTTGGAGAAATTGAGGGGTTATACGGCAATAAGCTGCGGACTGAAAGCTATTGGGGCAAAAAGCAAAATTTCTGCATATTCGGCATTGGTGTCGTAGATGGAATTCGTAAGGTTGTATATTTTGAGGAGGGGGTTTTTAATGGAATATACAGAGTCAATCTCTTTTTTGAGAGAACAAATTTCGTCGTGAGTGATTTTAAAAATGCGCTTGGCGCGTTTAGAACCTTATTTCTTGAGGGACCTGGCGCAAGTTTTTATTCACGAGATGAAGAATTTGATTTTTTCATTAATAAGATAAAGCTTAAATGGAATTCAAACGTGTATGAGCTGATGAATGAATTGAAATTGTATATTTCCTCTGAGGATGTGGTCGGCTTAAATGGGGGAGTATTAGAAATAGTTACAGACTTGCAATCTGCCCCAAAGGGCTAACAATTCGTTCAAGCCGACGCCTATCGGCGCGGCTTATAACTCAAACGTTAAATGTTCAACCATGCTGGCGGAAAGAAACGAATGAACGATATCTTAGAAGCTGCATTATCAACTCTCTCTATCCAAGAGCAAAGATAGGGCCGTAGGATGGGCTAAGGCACGAAGCCCATCTTTCGAGTTACAAATCATATCTAACCACTTCCATATCAATAGGATGGCACTGTCACCAACAAACAAAAAGGGGTTAAATCTTGCTTTTCTCATACAAGCAAACTGTTCGAGCGAACGTGGGCGTTGCGACATCGAGCGGCATTTCCCGCGTAGCCTGGTTAATTTACTCAATGTATTCAACCACAGGGTTGATCATTGCACTTGTTTCATAAATGATGGTGAAATACCAATCTCCGTGTTTGAACAAGCGGGCGATGGCTGTAATATTCTTCATGTAATTTATTATCAGCAATTATTAATGGAAGTTAAGCAATGAAGATAACACCAAAAGTGAAACTCTCCAAAGAAAGCCAAGTAATCCTGGATTCCCTGCAAAAAGCCGTAACGCAGGCACTTGAAAGGAAACGCCGCTTGGGTCAGTACGCTGTCGTCTGGCGGAACGGTGGGCCAGTGATGATTGGCGAGGATGCGCCGAAGGTATCAGAAAATCCTGTCAATCGACCGACCAAGTAACCATCCAAGTAGCGCAACCGTGAAAAGCAACCGGTACCCATGTACTCGTCAGAACCGGCTTGCTTGCAGCGCCATTACCTAACCTAGTTCAAAGGAAACAACTCCAAAGCTTCTGCGCTTAAGGCGATTTACGTACTTTTATGTACGAGGACTCAATTGAGGGTTTTATTAAGTTATTATTTTTGTTGTTTCTATCGACAGGATTCGCATCGACGTCAATCTCTCCGGCTGGTGCTGGCTTATCAAGATCAGTATATTGCAATACGCCAAAGGGTTGAATTTCGTTGTCGGCGGGTAATTGATCGCGATTCCAGCCTCCTCCAAGCGCACGAATAAGCGCCACCGATGCTTTCAGTAGATCAGTCTTGATCTGTACAGAATCGATACTTGCCGTCAGCGTACCGAGTTGGGAATAAATGAGTTCAAGACTGGATGCCAAAGCGCCCTTATACAGTTCCATGGTAAGGTTTTGTGTTTTACGTGCAGCTTCGACGGCGGCATCCTGCCGCTCGGCAGCAATAGTTATCCAATGAGTCTGGGTCAGGTTATTCTCAACTTCGCGAAAGGCGTTCAGTACGGTCGAGCGATATAAATTTTCTGTCTCGCGATAGACCGACCATGATTGTTGTAACTGCGCCCGACGGTACCCACCCTGGAAAAGTGGAATGGAAAAAGAAGAACCATAAGCCCAGAAACTGTTAGCCAAGCTAAGTAGATTGAGTCCGGAATCCTCAAGCCCTCCCCCAAGCCGGAAGGATACGTTTGGAAAAAAAGCGGCGCGTGCAATTCCAATGGTGCGGTTAGCTTGTGCCATCCGGCGCTCCATAGCGGCAATATCGGGCCGGCGTTCTAGTAAAGTAGATGGAACTGTCTGTGGAAGGCTAAAATTCGCGGCAAGGAGGTTATCTACCGGTTCGAGTTTAAAACTAGCTGGGGCAAGATTAAGGAGAATTGCAATAGCCTGTTCCATCACTTTGCGCTCACCATGCATCAGAGCCAATTTTGACTCGGTAGCGTACAACAGAGACTCAGCACGCGCTACATCGAGAGCAGAAGCGATCTTGCCTTCGAACTGAGTCTCTACAACAGTTAATGAATAGTTATAAAGGTCGATCGACTGTTTGTAAATCGCGATTTGTGCATCCAGTCCACGCAGTGTGAAATAATTCGATGCAATTTCCGCCTGCAGAATAAGGCGCGCCAGTCCATAATCGGCCGCGCGTTCCTCAGCACGATAGATTTTGGCTTGTGCGGCATTCCGGAGTTTCGACCAGAAATCCGGTTCCCAAGATGCGATCCCATCCATCAGAACTTGAGTATCGCTATCAGGTTCTCCGGGAGCACGGAAGAGGGTATGATCGGATTGTCTGTTATTGTTGCCACCAAACCCAAAGCCCATCTGAGGGAAATATCGAGATCGTGCCTTCATCATTGCATAACGTGCTTGAATAAACCTTTCGGCTGCAGCATGCAAGTCTGGATTGGCTGTCATCGCCTGTTCTACGAGACTGTCAAGAATTGGATCGTCATATAGCTTCCACCAATCGGGTCGGAGTACATCATCCGACGGATTAGCCTTAACGAAAGAACTCGTGCCCTCCCAAGAATCCGGAACAACGAATTGAGGTTCTTGATATTTGGGTGAAAGATCAAATGCAGGAAAAGGAAGAGAACTGCAAGCCGCCAGACTGACTGCTAGAAATAAAAAACCACCCAATCTTACGCCGAAACGATAGAGTCTTGAAAATATGGATTCCATTTTTACGCCGCCAGTCAATTATAGTCAAATGATTGAAATGATCGTTATGGTGCATGCTATCCGTCTAACGCTTGTTTTGGGCTCGGATCCGGCATTTTTGGATGTGAGGCTGATTTCGACTTCTCACGTGATTCCACTGGTTCATTGATCATGTCATATCCCGGTCTGGGCGTTACAATTTTCACCAGGTCGCCTTCAAGCAGGGCAGCGCTGGGATTGTTTATCAGTCGGTCCTCTGTCGTGACGCCCCCGCTTACTTCAACAGTAGCGTCGAGGAACCTGGTTACCGTGATTGGCTTGAAGCGAACACGGTCATTTTCATCTACATAGGCAACTCGAACTCCCATTTCATCAAATACCATCGAGCTGGATGGAATCGAGAGATGATTATGCGCAACCTCTACAGTCAGATTGACTGATGCATAGGAGCCAGGCCACAGATCCCGCTCTTCATTTTCAATTACGAATTGGGTGACCACCGTGCGTGTGCTCTCATTGAAGCCGCGCGCAGTAGTTAAAAATTCGGCAGTGAAATGCCGGTTGGAAAATTGCGGCACCGTTAAATCGGCTTTCAAGCCATCATGCATAACAGCACCGTATGCCTCAGGTACATTGACAAACAAACGCAACCGGCTAATGTCCGCGACAGTAAAAAGATTGCGCACTTCACCTTCCGGTGTACTGATAGTGCCTTCCTTATTGATGAAGTCTCCCACATTAATGCTACGGTTAATGACTACACCGTCATACGGCGCAACAATTGTTTTGAACTGAATTAATGCTTCATAGTTACTGACTCTTTGTTTGGCGGCATTGACCTTTGCCTGTTGGGCTTTTGCTTCGGCAACCTTTACCGAAATCGCTTGCTCGGATACCGCCTGGTTTTTTCGCAAGGCGATATATCGCTCCGCAGTGAGTTTAGCAAGATTATTAAGGGCTATTTCCGACTCCAGATCCGCCTTGCTTTGCCGGTATTTGGCATCAAGAGCCGGCGCATAGATTTCGGCAAGGACATCCCCTTTTTTCACGATCGCTCCCCAATCCTTGTGCCACATCTTCACATAACCGGATACCTGGGCATAGATCGGCGCCTGGAACCAAGCCTGAATAGTACCCGGAAGCTTGATGGTTTCTGTGGAAGGCAGTGGCTTGGCATAAACGATAGCTACCGTCGGAGTGTCATTTTCAATCGCTTTTTCTTCTAAAGCGGCCATGTTTCCTCTGGACTCAATGACCCGATAACCCATGTAGGCGACACCAAGAACGATCACCAAAATCATCATGCTTTTTTGCTTTGATTTCTCCATATCATGAGTCTCCTTGTTGAAGGGCGTCTTGCTGCTCATTTTTAGAAACACTTCGCTTGCGGCTGTAATAGATGACGGCGTACACACAGGGAACAAAAAACAGGGTATACACAGTTGCGAACGTCAAGCCGCCTATAACCGCACGACCCAGCGGCGCATTGGTGGATCCTCCCATAGCCATCGGAAGCATGCCCATAATCATGGCCGCTGCAGTCATCAGTACAGGACGAATACGCGCTTTACCTGACTCAATCGCGGCTAACAACGGATCGCCATGAATTTGGATGCGCTCCCGCGCATAGGACACGACCAGTATGGAATTCGCCGTGGCCGTTCCCATCGCCATGATGGCGCCTGTCAGAGCCGGTACGGAAATGTTCGTCTGGGTCAGGAACAGAGCCCAGGCAATGCCTGCTAACGCACCCGGCAATGCTGTAATGATGATGAAAGGATCCAACCATGATTGAAAATTGATGACAAGCAGGAGATAGATCAGCACGACAGCCGCTATGAGGCCGATAATCAGTTCGCCATAGGTAGTCACCATATTCGCGGCTTGACCGGCGATTTGAACTTCGGAACCACGAGGGACTAAATCGTCCATCTCATCAACAATCTTCTTGACATCATCCAGCACACCGCCAAGCCCACGCCCTTCAGCAGATACATAGACCTCGATCAACGGCATGATACCCCTGTGGGTAACCAGACCTGGTGTTCCTACTGGTGATAGTTTCGTTAGATTGCCCAGGAGTTGATAGTCTTGATCCAGGCCATCATCCCCTATCTTCTTGACAGGAATCGTGTTCAAGTCATTTACACTTGCGACCTGAGGTTGAGGGTTATATATATTGATCTGATAGGAAACCCCGGTTTTCAGATCCAGCCAGTATTTCTGATCGATCTGCTGGGTTCCATTAGTGGTTATCAACATATTCAGAGCAATGTCCGTTTCACTCTTGTTAACACCGAGTCCAAATGTTCTTTGGCCTTCGACAAACATGGTTGGCGTGCGCATGGTTTGCTGGATGACTACGTCGGAGGAACCAGGAATTTTGCGTAGCTTAGCTTGCAGTTGGCGCGCATATTCGTAGTTTCCGTATATGTCCATCCCGTTAATCTGAACAGTAATTGGAGAAGGAGAACCAAAATTCAAAATTTTCGCTATCAGATCGGCTGGCTGAAATGTGAATTCACTTCCTGGATAGCGCTCTTTCAAACCTTTATGAAGAATTTCACGGAGATCCCACACTGCCGATTTTTCGTTGAACAGGGTAATTGTGAGATCGCAATCCTGCGTTCCGATGGTGGGCGTCGGAATAAACGCTAGGTTATGCGGTCCGACAGGTATGCCGCAATTACTGACGATATCTTCGACCTGCCCGGGAAGCAATTCTTTGATATCGTTAGAAACAAGCGTGGCAATGCGGTTTGTGGATTCCATCCGTGTACCGAGGGGTGCCCGCATGTGCATCTGGATGGTTCCCGATCTGACTTCAGGAAAGAAATCACGTCCATTGAAGTAGAACAAAATAAGAGAGATAAGCGCGAAAGCCAGCATGATCGTTGCAAGTCGACGGCGATTTTCAATTGTGTATTCGAGCAATCCGCTATACCAAACACAGAACTGAAGAAAGCGAGCCTCGAATCCCTTCTGAAAACGGGAGAAAATTCCCATATGATGCTTTAATCTCTGCTGAAAACCGGCAAACCTCCCCGCTGGCTTTTCATCGCTCTGGTGCGATTCCTTTTCGTGTTCCTCTGCATGAGGATGCTTAATCAGATATTTCGCCATGGTCGGTACAAGCGTACGCGACAGAATGAAGGACGCCAGCATAGCAAATATCACCGCCAGCGCCATTGGTTTGAACAGAAAGCCCGATACGCCAGAAAGCGTGAACAGCGGCAACCAGACAATGCATATGCATAATGTAGCAAGCAGCGTCGGAATGACGATTTGATTTGCTGCATCAATGATTGCTTCATCGAGTCCTTTACCCATCTCCAGGTGGGTATCGATGTTCTCTATCATCACTGTCGCGTCATCGACAAGAATCCCTACCGCTAGCGCCAATCCTCCCAACGTCATGACGTTCATCGACTCATTCAGCACTTGCAGGAAGATAAGGGAGGTTAAAATACACAACGGAATTGAAGTCGTAACGACTACCATGGGACGCCATGAGCCCAACATGAGCATGACAATCAAGCCGACAAGCAGACCAGCGATCGCCATCTCATGTGTTACCTCCTCAATGGATTCCCTCACGAAGAGCGATGCATCGGTAATGATTTTGACATCCACATGAGACGGCACGATCTCCTTGATACGCGGAAGCGCTGCCCTGATGCCGTTGACTACGTCCAGGGTCGATGCCTCACCACTTTTCATGACGACAATAATGACAGCCTGTTTACCATCCACCATTACGGAGTTTGTTTGCGGGGGACCTGCAAGCTGAACATCGGCGACGTCACGCAAGAAAACGAAGGAATTACCTTCTCTTTTAATCGGAATCTCATTGAATTCCTCGATATTGGGCGGCATCGCGTTTGTTTGAACCATCCAGTCTGTCTGACCGATCTTCATGTCACCCGCAGGCAACACGATATTCTGTCGATCGAAGGCCGCATGGATATCCGTTGGCGACACATTACGAGCCAACATTTTGTCTTTATCGAGGGACACCAAAAGCTGTTTGGGTTTTCCACCGTAAGGATGCGGAAGAATCGCCCCTGGGATCACTACAAGCAAGGGTCTGATTTGCGTATAAGCAAGATTATAGAGCTCTGCCGGCGTCATCTCATCTGAGGTAACCTGCAGACTGGCAACCGCTACCGAAGATGCTTCCAGACGCATGATCATCGGCGGCGAAATATCCGGTGGCAGCGCGTTGACAATGGTCTGGCTTATCGCTGTGACTTCCGCTTCAGCACCAGGGAGGTTAGTATGGGGCTGAAGAAAAATATTTGTGATGCTGATGCCATAGTACGCTTGACTGACGATATCCGAGATACCTTCCACCGTCGAGGTCAGCATACGCTCGAAGTAAAAAGTGATACGACCGGACACATCCAGCGGCAACATGCCAGCGTAAGCCCAAACTACAGAAATTACAGGAATTTTGATAGCGGGAAAAACATCGGTCGGTGCATGCCGTATCGCTCTGATTCCAAATATAACGATCAGAATTGAAAGAACTACAAAGGTATATGGTCTTCGTAAAGCGATCAGTACAATTTGATTCATACTATGCTCCCATACTTCTTCGGTAAAAAAATCGCTTTATCCACAAATACTGCGCGTAAGAAGGAGATTTAATCCATTTGCAAACCTCTTTGCCTTTGTGAAGGTTTAGCGCGTTATTAATTTTCAAAAAATGGATATTCCCTAAAAAACCTCGGAAGCTTTCAATCACCAGTCTATGTAGTTGCGCTGATTAAGACGAGGTGTCATGTTTTTTATCTTTCATGACGGATTTATTATTTCATCTGTAAAATTAGATGTATATACGAGTGTAACCTTATGGCTTAACCCAGTATTGAAGTTGTCCCCTTGAATCGTCCCGGGTTTCCGGAGATAAAATGATTCGAAAGGAGGAGAAGATGAAGGATCAAATCAGTTATTCACCGGAAGTACGGGAACGAGCGGTTAGATTGGTATTTGAACAGCAGAAAGAGTATGGATCGCAATGGCCGGCGATCAAATCGATTGCATCGAAGATTGGCTGCACAGCGGAGACGGATCGGGGAATTCGAGGCGGCATGTCGACATCGGATTACGAACGGCTCAAGCAACTGGAACGGGAAAATCGTGAGCTCAAACGAGCGAATGAGATATTGCGGAAGGCACCAGCTGGCTCGGCACCGCTGGATTGGTCAAAGTCACCGCGATCCTGAAAGAAGCCACCGAATACCTCGCCAATCGCATCGAACCGCTGACGGTCACGCTGTCGTCAGCCCCCATCGACTCGGCCACACCGAAGGAAAAACGCAAAACCAGCCTCGGCACCGTCTCGGATTTCTCCTACCAAGGCGAAGGGGTGCGCATCGACAACACCCTGCCCGGCTCCCCGGCACAACAAGCAGGACTGCAACCAGGCGACATTCTGATTCAACTGGCTGGACAACCGGTTAGCGACTTGGCGTCGTATGCGGCGATTTTGCGCACGTTGAGGGCAAGGGAGAAAGTGGAATTGCAGTTTAGAAGGGATGATGAGATTAAAGTGGTTGAGGTGGTTTTGGTGGAGCGGTAGCAGCTTAACTGCTGATTCTGGATCACTTCGATTGCTGGAGCTGTAAACAAGCCACAGGGAAAGCTTGGCATCAAAAATAATAGAGTGCTAACCTATGAAATATTGGTTTGTCATGCTTAATTGATCACATGTGTCATATTGGCTTCTATGAAATGCCTTATTCTATTCATCAATTGATATTCGAAATAAGATTACAGAGAATATCACTGTAATTACAAGATATTATCAGCAGGATTATTGGATAAAATGTCTTATATATTACGTTAGAGTGCGTAAAGGGAAACAACCTAGCTATGCGTCAAATAACCGGTCAATTAACCCCGGAACTCGCGGCGATCGTCGGCAACCAAAAAATAGCGAATGCGCCTGCGCTGCCAGTAACATCTTTTCGTGAGCTAATGGAGCACGTAGCTAAGCTCTCGTATATCAACAAGGACTACCTATTGTTCTTTAGAGGCCAAGCATCTGATCATAAGAACAAGGCTCACGCATCAAGCTTCTACCCATCAATTTACAGGACCGTAGGATGGGCTAAGGCACGAAGCCCATCTTTCGAGTTACAGATCATACTAACTACTTCCATTTCAATAGGATGACACTATTGTCAACAAACAAAAAAGGAGTAAGTCTTGTTTTTTTCATACAAGCAAGTTGTTCGCGCGGACATGGGCGTTGCGCGACATCGAGCGGCGTTTCCCACGCAGTCTGGCTAATTTTCTCAATATATTCAGTTACAAAGTTGATCGTTGCACTTGTTTCATGAATGATGGTGAAAGTCCCATTTTAGTGTTTGAACAAAAAGGCAGCTGTCGTGATATTCTTCATGAAGGTTATTATCAACAGTTATTAGCAAGCATCGCCAAATGAAAATTACACTGGAAACAACGCCTTCCAAAGAAGATCAAGAAATCCTGGATGCGCTGCAAAAAGCCGTAACGCAGGCACTTGAAAGGAAACGCCGCTTGGGTCAGTATGCCGTGGTCTGGCGAGACGGTAAGCCGGTGATGATCGGTGAGGATGCGCCGAAGGTATCGGAAAACCCTGCCGGTTACGAGACTGACAAAAGCTTTTAAATCAAAACACCCTGCCGTAAGCTCTCATTAAAAATATAACGGTCTGATATTACATTCTGTTTTATTCAATTTATATTAGAAACAGTAGGAAGATATTCTTGGCAGAATTATTGGACAAAATGTCTTATATATCGTTAGAACCTCCGAAAATGTATCGAGATCGCCTCATAGAAATTGTGGATTTTGCATATCTCCGCCTTCGCGAAAAGATCAATGGCGGTCGCATTTGCATTGAAAACGAAGCATCCCTACAGCTTCAACTTGCATCGATTCTGAAATCTACGGGAGAACTATACGAGTGCAGCAAAAATGAGTTGTTCTCAATTGAATTGGAAAAGCCCGTTCTCTTGTCCGATGGCTGCTTCGAGAAAAGCGGCACGACTAAAGCTAAGATTGATGTATGGGTTTCGTTTGAAAATCTGGAAACAAAAACCAAGAATAGCTGCGCCATAGAGTTGAAATTTTTCAAGTACGTAAACCATCGAGAACCGAACAATCGGTATGATGTTTTCTCGGATATTCAGAATCTTGAGGCATACGGTAGTTTCGCTGACCTCGGCTTCTTGATCGTTGCAACTGATCACCACCACTACGTAAATCAAGACAGCTACTCGGATGAAACGGCTGACTTCGATTTCAGACATGGCAAGAGCTACGAGGCAGGAACCGTGTTGACATACAAAACCAGCAGACCATACGGCGATCCTATTACGTTAAGCAATTCCTATTCTTTCGCTTGGGACGAATGCACCAATGGAGTTCATTTCCTAAAACTGCCGGTACTTCCACACCAAGGCTTTAACACTTACCCTACAATAGGTGCTGCGTGATAAAGCCACACGGCGCCCCTCAGCTCCACATTAGTGCAACATGAAACAAAGCATTGTTACCATCCTCTTGCTGCTGGCTGCCTTGCCGGTTGCTGCCTGGCAGTATCAATCGCTTTCCGGCCAATACCGCATCTCGGGTCAAACAGTGATTGATCCACCGCCATCCGAGGCTCGGGACACACACTTACACCTTGAGTTGTCCGGCGCTGCCGCGCGAGATTTATACAATGCCATGAAAGTTGAACCCCAACCAGACGAGTGTGCCGGGAATGGGGCCTTGATAAAGACCGTAGGAGAAATGCAATGCCTTCGCTCTCAGGATGGAAAAGAGTTTCAGTGCTCGTTCGCAATCGACATTACAAATCAAAAAATTACGGGAGCCAGTGTGTGCTGATGGTTTCCCGTTCGCCCCTCACTCCGCAGTCAACCGGATGTCCCAACCGCGACATTGTTGGGATTCCTTCCGCGTCATGCAATCCGGCACTGGTTACTTAAATGTTTCTTAACATTGCGAATAATCTAAGCTCAAAATATTGAGCTACATCAAAGCACTATTAGATCAACTTGATAAAATTTTTTAAGCCGTAGTGCGAAACGTCTCATTCGCGCGGTTAATTCTGTTATGCTGATTTTGCTGCGATCGGCGAATCCGGCCAGCAGTGCTTAAATCTGTCATTTGTTCCAAATTCTGTTTCTCTACAGGCTGTTAATCAATAGTCTGTTCACATCATTCTGATAAGGAGAACATCATGGCCATAAAAGACAATCCCCGGTTCTACGAGCTTATTGTCGTCACTGAGCTGGTTGACGTTACAAGCGATACCAAACCCCCTGAAGTTTTTGTGTATGCATTCTCGTCCGATGGAAGCATACTTACCTCTGCGCCAGTTAAAGATGGCAGCAAAGCGGCGTTGCGCATTCCTGTATCCGCCAGTAAAGAACGGTTGCGCATCCTGGTTGGTCCGGCATCCGATGAGAAAAACGCTGGGTACGATGATTTGATGCGCCGCGGTGCACAGCAGCAGTTTCTGCTGGCCGATCCGAAAAATCCGGTCAAGGAATTGCGGTTCCGCGTGTTCCCGGATATTTGGCATTGCTGGTTTTTCCGCGCGTGTTTCGTGCGCGGAAAGCTGATGAAACGGATTACCGTTGGCGGCACGGTGGTCGAATATCCGGTGTGCAATGCAACGGTCGAGGTCTTTGAGGTCGATCCGCTGCATATCCTGATTCCGAAGCTGCCGGACGCCATTATCGACCGGCTGCGCGATGTGATCGTGCGTCCTCGCCCATGGCCATCGGTCGTCGATCTGCCGCGAGTCCCCGAACCGTTTCCGTGGCCCGGCCCGGGACCCGATCCGGCACCATTCGAGCGGCGCATGATGATGGCGGCTTCGGGCGCCATACAGGAAGCCGCTACGCCGGAAGACACCGCGGATGCGTTCGATGAAATCGCGAACGCGACGGAATTGAAATATATCGCCAAAGCCGGCAGCCGGTTGCAATTCCAGCAAGCGTTGATCGACCATGCGTTCATTATCCGTCCGTTGCTCTGCCGTTTCTTCCCGTTGCTGGTAACCAAACAGAAAGTCGCGACCACGACCACCGATGCCTGTGGAAAATTTCAAACGGTGTTTTTCCGCAGCTGCAACGATACCGACATTCCCGATCTTTATTTCAAAGCGCGCCAACGTTTGTTCGGTTTCCTGGATGTGACGATTTATGAACCCAAACCGGTTTCGTGCCACACGCATTGGGATTACGTCTGCGGCACCGAGGTCACGTTGTACACCAAGCATCCGCTGGCGCAAATCTGCTCACCTTGCCCGCCGGTGATCGGCCCCGCTAATTGGGTCGCGTTTCTGGCCATCGGTGCGCATGCATTAAGCCATATCTACGGAACCGCGCCGTCGCTGCAAGGCAGCACTGACGACGACAATCGCGGTTTGACCGATAGCGGCGCGCCGTGGGGCGGTTTGCTGCGGCCGCGCCTGGAGTTTTCCAATGCATTGGAAGCGCTCGGCGTGAAGTATTACCGGGTTTCCTGGCGTAAAGGCGATAGCGGCGATTTCGCACCGCTGAGCAGCGCGGTTTATCACTATTACCGCCACGATGTGAATACGCCAACCGGACCGATGCCCGCGTGGACTCCATATCTGCTCGGTCCTAAGAACGCCGACGACGGCGCCGGTCACATGGTGCCCGATCTGTTCGAGATTCCCTACCCGTCGGTCGCGCCCGAAGGGGTTTGGGATGCGCCGCCGCATATCAGCGAGATCGTCGAGCATTTTAGTAATGCGAAATTCCCAACGCAGGAATTGGCGGCGGGCATGACGTATGACGGTAATGGCGATACCGTTGGAGCGGATAACAGCGGCAAGTATCAACTTAAGTTGGATTTGTTCAATGCCAACGGTCAGCCGGTCAACATCGCGGCATCAGGCATTCAGTATGTCGTGCCGGATGTGCCCGATCTTACCGGCACAATTTATACCACCGCTGCCGCGCCGCTCGGTTTGGTGGTTGGCAGTAGCATGATTGTGACGCTGCACGTCGACAATAATCACTGCTTTGCCGGTATCGACGCTCCAACCATCGGGGCCTTGGCAGCCGATCCGTGCTGCGGCGTGCTGAATTATGCGGCTAAAGACTCTGTCACGATGACATGGCAAGCCAAACATCCGCATGGATTCGCGCGCTATCACTTCGGTGTGGTTCGCGGGGCCAATAGCGTGCTGCAACTCCCTACTCCCGGCGGCTGGGACCCCGTTGGCGGCGGCTCGTTCTCAACCACTCATGCGGTATCGAATCTGCTGAACGACAACCTGCCTGCGGGTTGCGCGATCGATGGCTGCCCGGTCGCTGGCTTCAGCGAAAATCTGTACGTGGATGCCACGGCAACGGACGGCTGGACCAGCGAACTTGGTTACGATGCCAGCGCGGTTCGCGCGTTTGTATTGTCGAGAGCGGCAGTTTAAGAGGAATTGAAATGCTGGGGCTGTAGCAGATTCGCCGAGTTTGTTAGCAAATTTACTACAGCTCCCAAATTTTTCAGGTTCTTGGAAGTAATTAATCCCGGATTTTCAACCGGAATCGCGGTGCCTGTTTCTTCTCCGAAGATGACAGCCGGTTGAGTCCCAACACGGTGATGCGGTGCGCGCTGTTGAAACTGGGCGCGCCGTCCTGGTCGCGCAGAATGGACGATACTTTGTATTCCAGGTAGCCTGCTCGCGGATCAAAGCGGATGTCGTGAATCCAGATGCCTGCCCGCTGTACCCGCTGATGTTCGCATTCGTTGACAAGTTCCCAGCCGGTCAGCATCGGGATGGCATAGTCGTAAGGCAGCTCATTGATACGAACCGTTTGGGTGCGTACCACGCCATCGGCACTTTTGCGGCAGGTGTCCGTTTTTCCGGTACGGGGATTCAGCGCCAGGAAATCTCCGTGCAGTTTGACGCTGCGGCCACGGATCTGGGCGGCGCGGGTTTTGATGCGGTGCGTGTGCGTGTTGTTATCCTTGAAAATGGTCTGCGTCACCCAGTGCGGGGTACCGCCGAGACTGGGTGCTGCACTGGCTTGCGACAAATTGTAAGCCACTTGCAACAGGCGATAATCCACGCGATCTCCCCATTGGCACGGCCACAGACGCCATTCGCATTCAAAGGTATCGGTATATTGGAAATCAAATCCGCGCGGAATAATTGCAACCGCATCGTATTTTCTTAACATGCCTTTGTGGCCGGTATTTTCCAATGTGGCCACCGCACCTTGATTCTCGGCCTGCACTGTCGAAGATTCAATACCGTTGTGATCTTCTTCTATGGTGGCGTCAATTGCTGTGGAATGGTAACCCAATGCGGTATAAAACACGCAAAATTCAAAAGCGTCTTTGCGATTCTGATCTTCCAGCGTACCTTTTGCCTCGAATACCAGAACCGTGGAACCGGTGTTTTTAACCAGCTTGCTGTGTGTAATATCGGCCCGCATCGAGTTGACTTCGCGATCCTGGTTCAGATAGCGCAAATCCCAGCCATTTAATACGACCGTGCCGCTATCGACGTAATCCGGCATTTCAATCCATTGCAGCAGGGTGACCGGTTCCGCCCCGTTATCACGCTGCATGCATTTTTTCCCTTCCAGCAGAATGAATTTGCCCTGATCTTCAAATACCGTTTTTGCGTCGGACTTGAGCGACAGTTG
>NZ_JAIEME010000036.1 GCF_019752415.1 Nitrosomonas sp. | reverse complement strand
TCACCACTTGCAAGCTTACGCCGATCTGCGGCGCGGCCAGGCCTGCGCCATTTAACGATGCCATCGTATCCTGCATATCCTGAATCAGTGCATGCAGCTCAGGGGTATCGAATTGATCAACGGGTTTGGCCACTTCGAGCAATACGGGCTCGCCCATTTTAAGTACCGGTTTAATCGCCAAGACAACTCACCACATGTTCCAATATGTTTCTGACACCCACCATCGCTTGTTCCAACACGGCATAGATCTCCGTAAGCGGGATTGCATTGACGTTAGTACCGCGTCCGGCGGCATAATTGGCGACTACGGCAATGGCAGCGTAATTTAATCCCAATTCTCGTGCCAGTGCGGTTTCCGGCATTCCGGTCATACCGACCATATGCGCTCCGTCACGCTCCAACCGGTTGATTTCCGCCGCCGTTTCAAGCCGAGGCCCTTCTGTCGCTGCATAAACCCCTCCATCAATAATTGCTTCATTGGCATTCCTCGCCGCTTGTAACAGTAATGTCCGGGTTTTCTGGCAATACGGCAGCGTAAAGTCAATATGGGTGACACGTTGATCCGTTTTGTCAAAATAGGTGAAATTGCGTGCATGGGTATAATCAATAATCTGATTCGGAACCACCAGCCGACCCGGCGTCAGATCAGCGCGGATACCACCCACCGAGGCCACGGCGATGACATGTGACGGTTTCAATGAGTGCAACGCCCACAAATTCGCACGATAATTGACCGCATGCGGCGGTATCGTGTGGCCATGCCCGTGCCGCGCCAGAAAAACGATGTCCTCATTTTTCATCTTACCAAACGTCAATGGCCCCGAAGGTTCGCCATAGGGTGTGCGTATGATTTGCCGGTGTGATATTTCCAGGCAGGATAATTGCGTCATGCCGCTGCCGCCAATAATTGCAAACATGGTTTCTCCCGTTTCAATCTTTTACTGCGTAAATGGCCGGCAGATTCCGCCACGCGCCGTAAATATCCATGCCAAAACCGAACACATAACGATCCGGCACCGTCAATCCGACAAAATCGGCTTTAAATGGTTTGGGCTTGCCCGTTTCTTTTTCTGCCAGCACCGCACTATAAAATGCTTTTGCACCCTTTTCCAATACTTTGTCACGAATTGCGGCCAGCGTAATCCCTTCATCCAGAATGTCATCCAATACCAAAACCACGCGATCTTTCAGCATTTCCTTCGGTTCGGCCAGCCAGTGAATTTCCCCGCCAGTCATTTTTTTGTCATAGCGCGTCAGGTGCAAATAATCGAAATCCAACGGAAATCGAAGTTGCGGCAGCAATTGCCCGGTAAATACCACCGCTCCGCCCATCACGCATAAAACCAAAGGCTGTTGCTGCGACAAAACGCTTGTGATATCTCTCGTTAAGTTTTGTATCGTTTTTTTAACTATTCTTTCTGAATGAATCAGCTCAGCCGCTTTCAGAATTTGTCGTGCTTGTTGTATATCTAACATAGGAATTTCAAACTCTCGCAATCCGATCATTTATTGTTTTAAACTATTACCTAACCTACATATAATTTTCCAATATCCCAGCAACATCCCTTGGAGAAAAAATAAAATGCACTTGATGATAAAAATTCTTTTAGCAATAACCACCATCACACTATTAACAGTCAATCCCGTTTTCTCGCAGACTTCTACGCCTTCTGATTATCCAATCTACAAAGACGGAAAACTAACCATTCCTCGTGTAGATACCGATGCTCAAACGGGAAATTATCAGAAAGTGGAATTTCAATTCGATAATTCTTCGAATAGTTGGAAATTAATCAATCTTGTTGAAACTAAAATTATTCCGGGACCGGCAACCTATGAAGAAAAAGTTGAAGCAATCATTACGAATTCTTCACCAGTACAAGTATTTCTTAAGATCAGCGGAGCATTTTCAAATGGGTGTGCATTTTTTCAGCAGATCAACCAGACACTTAAGAGCAACAAATTCGAGATTACACTCCATGTAGGTCCCAATCCATTTCCTCCAGATATAGCTTGTACCGCAGCACTGGTACCTTATGAAAAAATCATCCCGCTAGAAGTATATGGCCTGCCTGCTGGAACTTACGAATATAGCGTCAATGACGAACATAATGGTGCGTTCACTTTGACGAAAGATAATACTCTGTAAATTTTCCATCTGTCTGCCAGGATTATTGGAGCAATGCCAATAATCCCTCCTCATCAAGAATTGCAATCCCTAATCCCACTGCCTTGTCATATTTACTTCCCGGATCGGCTCCCACGACGACATAGTCCGTTTTTTTGGAAACACTGCCGCTGACTTTCCCGCCCAGCGCTTCAATTTTTTCTTTGGCCTCTTCGCGGCTCATTGCCGGCAGCGTTCCTGTCAACACAAAGGTTTTCCCTTGTAATGGCGCTGCCGCATCCGACTGTGATGATTTTCCTTCGTGCTCGTCCCACTGCACGCCGCTGGCACGAAGCTGTTCAATCACTTCACAGTTATGCGCTTCAGCAAAGAAATCCACGATACTTTGCGCCACCACCGGACCAATATCCGGAATTTGTTGTAAGCGCTCAGTATCCGCTGCTATCAATCGGTCAATACTGCCCAGATGTGCAGCCAAGCCTTTCGCCGTCGTTTCCCCGACATTGCGAATACCCAGCGCATAAATAAATCTCGCCAGCGTCGTGTGTTTGCTTTTTACAATCGCCTGCAAAATGTTGTTCGCCGACTTATCCGCCATGCGCTCCAGATTCGCCAGCGCAGTTATCCCCAGCTTGTACAGATCCGCCGGTGTGCGCACGATGGCATTGTCCACCATTTGATCGACCAGTTTATCTCCCAATCCTTCAATATCCAGCGCACGGCGCGACGCAAAATGCAGAATAGCCTGTTTCCGCTGCGCCGGGCAAAATAAACCGCCGGTGCAGCGCGATGCGGCCTCATCCGGAAGCCGCACGGCTTTGGCACCGCACACCGGACAGTGTGAAGGCATGGTAAACACTTGCGAATCAACCGGGCGTTTTTCCGGGATCACCGATACCACTTCCGGGATCACATCACCGGCGCGGCGCACAATCACGGTATCACCAATACGCACGTCCTTGCGCTCAATCTCGTCGGCATTATGCAAGGTGGCGTTAGTCACCGTCACGCCGCCGACAAATACCGGTTTTAAGCGCGCAACCGGCGTCAACGCACCGGTTCTGCCGACCTGCACGTCGATAGCCAGCAATTCTGTGACCGCTTCCTGTGCCGGAAACTTGTGCGCTATCGCAAACCGTGGCGCGCGCGATACAAAACCGAGTTTCTCCTGCTGCGATAGAGAATTGACTTTATACACCACACCGTCAATCGCATACGGCAGATTCTCGCGCTGCGCACCGATCGCTTGATAATACTCCAGCAGTCCTTGCAATCCCGTGACCACCCGGCATTCTATTGCGACCGGAAAATGCAAGCCGGAGAGATAACTCAGTATGTTGCTGTGCGTATCGTGCGGCATGTGCGCATCTTCATATTGCCCAATCCCATAAGCAAAAAAAGTAAGGCGCCGGGTCGCGGTGATAGCGGGATCGAGTTGACGCAGCGATCCTGCCGCGGCATTACGCGGATTGGCGAATTCCTTTTCGCCTTTGGCCAACTGCCGCTGATTCAGTGCCAGAAAATCCGCTTTCAGCATCAGCACTTCCCCCCGTACTTCCAGCAGCGGCGGGGGATTCTTGACCGGCAGTGACAATGGAATCGATTTGATCGTCTTTAAGTTCAATGTAATGTCTTCACCGGTATTGCCATCACCACGCGTCGCACCGGTTTTAAGAATGCCGTTTTCATAGCATAAGCTGACTGCCAATCCGTCAAATTTTGGCTCTACCGTATATTCCACATGCTCAACCGATAATCCTTCGCAGACACGACGGTTAAATGCTTCGACTTCGGTATCGTCGAACGCATTATTCAATGACAGCATCGGGATACGATGCGTGATCTGCGAAAAAGCCTTGAGCGGCGCAGCACCGACGCGTTGCGTTGGGGAATCGGCGGTAATCAGTTGCGGATAATCTTGTTCGACTTGCTGTAATTCGCGTAATAACTTATCGTATTCCGTATCGGGAATAGTCGGATTATCCAACACATAATACCGGTAGTTATGTAATTCGATTTCAGCACGTAAATCCTGCACATGCTGGTTTATCTTCTCAATTTTGTCATCCATAGCTAACAAGTATAGCGAATACCGGTAAGACGCGGTTTCAGTTATTTCTGAAAAATCCTTTATACTGCGCATTCAATCAGAAAACCAAACTTTCGACATCTTGATGTCTTGAAAAACCCGATATGGAAAATAATAAACTAAAAATACGCATTCAAATCCAGCAACAACCGCCACAAGCCATTGACGAAATATATCCTGACCTGCCCGAACCTGAAGTCACTTATGAAGAGGTGCTGGATTGGAGAAAAATTTCAATTGCAGCGTTGATACTGTTACCCATCTTGATTCTAATCGGCTATCTCTTATTCGCTGATAAAAATAATGAAAATACGCGGAATGAGCCACCCCCGGTAGATTCAATTCTTTCCGTACCTGAGAATAAAACTTCTTTGGATAAAACCGAACCGTTAACCGGCTCAAGCGATAAATCACCCGAAACGCTTCCCGATCAATTGACAATCCAATCGAATACGCGGGTTGTTCCAGCTGACTCTAAAGAAACTACGATTGCAAATAATGCGATTGCCACACCCATCAAAAAACCGGAGTCGGCAACAGTCATTAATCAACCGGCTATAACCGGGATAAAAATACCTAAGACTGCTCGACAGTCGAAACCCCAAAAAACATCGGATCACCCGGAGGTTGTCAGAGCACAATTAAGCCATGCGATAGAAGAACGGGAACCGGTTGATTCTATTGATGCGATACAATTACGTCCCGGCGAATCCAAATCCATTCATTTCTATCTGCATTTAAAGAATCTGCAAGGAAAGAATATCCGCATCAACTGGTATCACGACGATAAATTGGATTCTAAATTGGCTTTGCAAGTGCATAATAACAATTGGCGCACGCATGCCAGCAAACAATTGGATCATCGGCGACTAGGTCCATGGCGCGTTGAATTAATCGATGAATCCGGAAATCTTCTGGCGACGAGGAATTTCATCGTCACCCAAAACTGAAATCCTTTCACACTGTCGATACTGAATTTGAGGATTCACTATGAAATACTGTAGTAATTGTAGCGCCACCGTGGAATTGTTAATCCCCGAAGGCGATTCTTTGCCCCGCTATGTCTGTACCACGTGTAACATTATTCATTATCAGAATCCCAAGATGGTTGTCGGATGCATTCCCGAATGGGAAGATAAAATTTTATTGTGCCGCCGCGCCATCGAACCGCGCCTGGGGTGGTGGACTTTACCAGCCGGCTTCATGGAAAATAACGAAACATTAGAACAAGCTGCCGCACGTGAAACTTTGGAAGAAGCCAATGCCAGAGTAGAAATCGGTAATCTGTATGCGATTTACAGCCTTCCTCACATCAGCCAGGTTTATCTGCTATTTCGCGCACGATTGTTGGATTTAGATTTCAAACCCGGCATCGAAAGTCTGGAAGTTAAGCTATTATCCGAAAATGAAATTCCTTGGGAAGAAATGGCATTTCGTGTCATTCATGATCCCTTAATGCAATATTTTAAGGAACGCAAACTGGGAAAATTGGGGTTTCACAAGGGCATCATTGACCGGCCTCGCAACAATCCCTGAGCAATGTCATTGTTTTATAAATTAAAAATCGATAGTTTTAGATTCTCTAATGGCAGGATATAATGTTTATTTTTTGCAGACTTCTATGAAGCATCTATTCGTATTATTACTAATGTGCCTCGCTGTCTCGTCAGTATCTGCCCAACAACAAGACATCTCCATAGCGGCAAAAGCTTACATGCTCTCAGATTTCCAAACTGGTCAAGCATTGGCTGGTCAGAATGTACATGATCGTATAGAGCCCGCCTCGTTGACAAAACTAATGACAGCTTACGTGGTTTTTTCCGCAATCAAGCAGAATCAATTGTCGCTGAATCAAAATATTCCCGTTTCAGAAAGCGCCTGGAAAATGATCGGTTCGCGCATGTTTATCGAGCCCACTAAACAGGTTACAGTGGATGAGTTACTCCGGGGAATGATTGTTCAATCGGGAAATGATGCCTGTATTGCTCTGGCAGAAGCGGTTGCCGGCTCGGAAACCAATTTCTCAAACTTGATGAATAAAGAAGCCGGACGTTTGGGAATGAAAAATACACATTTTACAAACTCAACCGGATTGCCTGATCCAAATCTTTATACAACAGCACACGATTTGACTATATTGGCAGTCGCTATCATCCGTGATTTTCCCGAATTTTATCGGCTTTATTCACAAAAAGAATACACGTACAACAATATCACTCAGCCAAACAGAAATCGTCTTCTTTGGCTAGATCCGCATGTAGATGGCATGAAAACCGGGTGGACCAAAACTGCCGGCTATTGCCTGATTACCTCGGCGATACGGGATAAACGACGCCTCATATCGGTGGTAATCGGCGCCCAGTCGGCCAATGCACGCAGCATGGAAAGTCAGCGGTTGCTCAATTACGGCTTTCAATTCTACGATACGCTACACTTATACAAAAAATACGACTCGCTCACCACCATCCATTTATGGAAAGGCACTCAGAATGAATTGAAAGCCGGATTTGATCGGGATGTTTATTTTACTTTGCCTAAAGGCCCAGCTGACAAACTAAAAGCCACCATGGAATATAAACAACCCTTAATAGCTCCGATTCAACTGGGGCAAGAAGTCGGCACGGTCAAATTCACGCTGGATGACAAGACCGTGGAAGCTTACCCATTGGTTGCCTTGGAGAAAGTTGAAACAACCAATGTCTTCGGTCGCGCGTGGGATAGTGTAAAATTGCTCTTCAACTAATCCTGCCTTATCACATCGCAAAAGGTTCACATGATATATCTGAACGGTAAGTTTATGCCCATTGAGGAAGCTTGCGTTCCTGTTTTGGATCGCGGTTTTATATTTGGTGACGGCATCTATGAAGTAATCCCGGTTTATTCCCGAAATCCATTCCGTCTCGCTGAGCATCTCAACCGGTTACAGCATAGCCTGGATGGCATTCGTTTAAAAAATCCATTCAGTGATACAGACTGGAAAAATCTGCTGGAACAAGTTATCGCAAAAAACGAAGGGGAGGATCAATATCTTTATCTGCACATCACGCGGGGTGTAGCCAAACGGGATCATGCTTTTCCTGCGAACGTTCCACCGACCGTTTTTATCATGAGCAACCCGCTGTTGCCGCCACCCGCCGAACTACTGGTCAGTGGCGCATCCGCCATCACCGCCACTGATAATCGCTGGATACGCTGCGATGTCAAAGCGATTTCATTGCTGCCGAATGTGCTGCTGCGTCAACTGGCTGTGGATGTGCATGCGATTGAAACGATCCTGATCAGAGACGGATTTCTGACCGAAGGTGCCGCCAGTAATATATTCGTTGTTAAAGATAAAATGCTGCTGGCACCTCCGAAGAGCCATTTGATGTTGCCCGGAATTACTTACGACGTGGTTCTTGAGCTCGCAGCAACGAATAGAATCGCACATGAAGTCCGTGAAATTTCAGAAACAGAAATACGTACGGCTGATGAGATCTTGCTGACATCATCCACGAAAGAAATTATGCCGATCACATTTCTGGACAACAATTCAGTAGGGAGTGGAAAACCGGGAGCGATGTTTACCCAATTGCATACACTCTATCAGCAGTATAAAGCGACGCACATGCGCGGCAATATCTCCGGCACAGAAGTTTTGTAAAAAGCACTCCTGAAATACTCAAGCAGCAGCCGTTGCACACATGACCGAACAGCCTTCTTTAATCGAATATCCCTGTGACTTTCCCATCAAAATCATGGGAAAAGCGCAACAGGATTTTACGCATGTAGCATTGGCAATTGTCAAATCTCACGCGCCTGATTTTGATACTACAACCATGACAGTCAGATCCAGCAAGAACGGCACGTACTTAAGCATTACTTGCACCATTCGCGCCACTTCCCGCCCGCAACTGGATGCGCTGTATCAGGCATTATCAGATCACCCCATGGTCGCCGTGGCACTGTGATTGATCATGCCTCAGCAGTATCTTCACCGGTTTTAGAGCGACAGTGTTTTATCGTCAGAAAAATGGGCCTATCCGATTACCAGACAACTTGGCAGGCGATGAAAGATTTTACCAATGCCCGTACCGCACAAACTTGCGATGAAATTTGGTTATTACAACACCCGCCAGTTTTTACGCAAGGTATTGCCGGAAAGCCTGAACATCTGCTGTGTAACACTGGAATTGATTTAATCAAAACAGACCGAGGCGGCCAAATCACCTATCATGGACCAGGCCAAATCGTCGCTTATTTACTGCTGGACATACGCCGGTTAAAACTCGGCGTGCGCGAATTGGTCAGAAATATGGAAAATGCCGCGATAGATGTGCTGAAAGACTATCATATAAAAGCCGTTGCGCGGATTGATGCGCCAGGTGTCTATGTTAATCATGCAAAAATCGCTGCGCTGGGATTAAAAATAAAGAAGAATTATTGCTACCACGGTATTGCACTGAATGTGGATATGAACTTAACACCTTTCTCTTACATCAACCCATGCGGTTATCAAGGCCTGCAAGTGACGCAAACCAAAGACCTGGGCATTACCGATGAATTGGAAATTCTAAGCAATAAGTTGGCAAACCAATTACAAGAAAAACTTCTTAAAGGAAAAAGTATTTACCACCATGACCACTGATACCCGCCAAAAGGGTGCTGACAAAACGGCACGCAATCCGATTAAAGTAACCCCACAATCCCGCAGTGATCTACTGCGCAAACCCTCCTGGATCCGTGTCCGTTCGTCCAACAGTGAAAACTTCTACGAAGTCAAACGACTGTTACGCGAGCATAAATTGCATACAGTCTGTGAGGAAGCCTCTTGTCCGAACATCGGCGAATGCTTTGGTAAAGGCACTGCCACTTTTATGATTCTAGGCGATTTATGCACACGCCGCTGTCCCTTCTGTGATGTCGCACACGGCAGACCGAAACCACCGAATGTTGATGAGCCGCTTCATTTGGCGCAATCCATTGCCGCCATGAAGTTAAAATATGTCGTAATTACCAGCGTGGATCGCGATGATTTACGTGACGGCGGCGCGCAACATTTTGCCGATTGCATCCGTGAAATACGCACCCATTCGCCAAATACAAAAATAGAAACACTGGTGCCAGACTTCCGCGGACGGCTGGAAATTGCATTGGAGAAACTCTCGGTTTGTCCGCCGGATGTGTTAAACCATAATCTCGAAACCGTACCCAGATTGTACAAGCAATGCCGGCCAGGCGCTGATTATGCGAATTCATTGAAACTCCTGCAAGACTTTAAAGCGGACTTTCCTCACATTCCGACCAAATCAGGGTTAATGCTTGGTTTGGGTGAAACGGACGAGGAAATTATGGATGTATTGCGCGACTTGCGTGAACACAATGTGGAAATGCTGACGATTGGCCAATATTTACAACCCAGCATCGGTCATCTTCCGGTGATGCGCTATGTCACCCCTGAAGCCTTCAAAGTATTCGAACAAGCGGCGTTTGCAATGGGTTTTAGTCATGCAGCATGCGGACCGATGGTGCGTTCCAGCTATCATGCCGACCAGCAAGCGCATGAATCCGGCTTATTATAATGATAAGCAGTCGTAAATCACGCAAGATCCAACAGAATTGAATCCACTTACTGATATTGACACAACCTGAAAATATTTTAAAATTGCGGCGCACTCTGTGGCTTACCTTCTAATACAGAGTAGCCCATTAGAAATTTCCTCACGCAGTAATAATTGTGGTTATTGAGTCGAGGTCAGATGGAAAAACAACTATAGCGATGATCTGCTCGATTGAAAAGATGAAGTTTATAACAAGATTTAGGAATTTAATTTATTAATAATGGTTCTATAACTTTTTATCGGATTGGTTTTATATATATGAAAAAATTACTTTTTGTTGTTCTGGTTTCTATGATGTTTTCTAATAATCTCTATGCAAAAAAAGCTAAGAGCAGTGCATCAAAAGGCACACTTAGCTCCAAATCTGCAGTTGCACCACAAAAGAAAACTGACGCACCGAGTCCGGCACCCGCCGCGCAAGCACCGGCCACCACCACTAACGCTGCAGCAGCACCGGCAGCTAATGCACCAGCTCAGAATCCATCACTCCTTCAATCAGTTATGCCAGCATTGGTTGGTGGTGCAGTTGGAAGCTATGTTGGTAGCAAATTGGCCGATGATGGAGAAACTGAAAAAACAGAAAAGAAAGATGAACATCCTTTAATAGCAAAATAGAAGAAATATTTATTTTCATCAACTGAATAAGTTTCCCGGATCTGTTTTTATAAGAATGTTCGGTTGTTGAGCAATTCCGGCACAGCTTCCGTGCGAATCTTCCTTATTTTGCACTGATTCGTTGGCTGTTGGCGGATCAGTGCATACTATTCATCAGTATGCAGACGGATAAGAAACAAGAAACAGAACGCATTGCTCATAGATTTTAATTCGTTCTCATGCGTTATTAATCTCAAAATCATGCGTTATTTTTACGGTGTTTTTGAGCATGATGGAAGCCGAGCAATACTTTTCTGAGGATAGATTAATAGCACGCTCGACCTGCTGCGGATTCAAGTTATTTCCTGTGATAATGAAATGCAGATGGATATGGGTAAATACTTTAGGATCAACAGCGGCACGCTCGGCTTCAATTTCCACCACACAATCGGTGATATCCTGACGGCTTTTTTTTAGAATCAACACTACGTCAAAAGTGGTGCATCCTCCTAGCCCCATCAACAGCATTTCCATTGGACGCGGCCCGAGATTTTGACCGCCCGCATCCGGTGCGCCATCCATCAAAACCGAATGACCACTGCCTGATTCAGCCAGAAAACTGACATTCCCTTGCCATTTGATACGCGTTTTCATTGCTCCTCCGGTTGTTAGAATGGAAATTTCTGTAAATATTTTTTAATCCTGACAAATAAAAAGCCGACGTAATTACACGTCGGCTTTCCTGTAACCGGAATGACTTACTTCAGGGTCAAAATAAAATCAGCTAACGTTTTAGCATCTTCTGGTTTAACTGCAGCATTTGGAGGCATTGGAATCGGGCCCCACACACCATTACTTCCCTTTAATATTTTATCTGCCAAATATGCAGAAGCATCCGCTTGGCCTGCGTATTTTCCAGCAATATCTTTCAAACTTGGACCAACCAGTTTGGTATCAACATTGTGGCAATTCAAACAGCCACTGCTTTTTGCCAGATCTGCATTGGCTTGCGCAACACCGGCTAACAATAAAGCTGATGCAGCAACTGCTCCTATTAACACTTTTCTCATATTTTTTCCTTATTAAAATTATAAAAGGGTTTTTATTCTACCCTGAACTTCACGGACCTGCAGCAAATCCTGTCAGTTTGTTATTCCAGCATACAGCCACAGTTGCCGTATAACCACGCCTTACACTTACCGAATCAGCTGCAATTTATAATGATACTGCTTTGCTGAGACTTAATGGTAAATTAATTAGTTCCAGCAGAAACGCTAAAATTATTAGCTGTGGAAACCGGTGTTACAAAATGCATTGTTTCTACTTTCAGATCAAATGATTAGCTATGTCCAAAATCGTGTTCTGAACGAATGCAGCTAATCCGTTATGGCTCCGGTGCTGGCGCTGGATACCTGCTTCGCGTATTTGGCCAGTACCCCGTGCGAATAACGTGGCTGCGGTTGTTGCCATACCGCACGCCGCTGCGCCAAAACAGCATCCGAAACATTTAATTGCAATAGCCGCTGTTCGGCGTCAATGGTAATCGAGTCGCCTTCCTGTACCAGGGCGATAGCACCTCCGGAAAAGGCCTCCGGTGCCACATGCCCAACCACCATGCCATAGGTACCTCCCGAGAAACGCCCATCGGTAATCAGTCCAACAGAATCTCCCAGTCCCTCACCAATCAAGGCCGAAGTCGGTGACAACATTTCCCGCATACCAGGCCCGCCTTTAGGGCCTTCATACCGAATTACCACAACATCACCGGGCTGGATTTTGCGGGCAAGAATCGCCGCCATGCAGGTTTCTTCCGATTCAAACACGCGTGCGGGTCCGGTGATTTTAGGATTTTTAATTCCGGAAATTTTTGCGACGCAACCTTCCGTGGACAAATTGCCTTTCAAAATCGCCAGATGTCCTTGAGCATACATCGGATTGTTCCATTGACGAATTACATTCTGATTGACACGCGGCGCATCGGGAATATCTTTCAAGATTTCTGCAATGGTTTGTCCACTGATGGTAATGCAATCTCCATGTAGCAAACCATGCGCCAGCAACATTTTCATAACCTGAGGAATACCGCCCGCGCGGTGCAAATCGGCCGTAACATAGCGTCCGGAAGGTTTTAAATCACACAACACCGGCACTTTGCCACGCATCCGTTCAAAATCATCAATGTTCCACTCGACTTCAGCCGCATGCGTAATCGCGAGAAAATGTAATACCGCATTGGTAGATCCCCCCACCGCCATGATCACGGCAATGGCGTTTTCTACCGACTGACGGGTAATAATGTCGCGCGGCAAAATCTGTTTTCTGATCGCATTAACCAGCACCTCGGCAGATTGCCCGGCACTGACCAGTTTCTCCTCGTCTTCCGCCGACATCGTGGAAGAGTACGGCAAACTCATACCCATCGCTTCAAAAGCGGACGACATGGTATTGGCAGTAAACATGCCGCCACAAGAACCAGCACCAGGGCAGGCATGCCGCTCTATCTGCAATAATTCTGCGTCATCGATTTTATGCGCACTGTGCTGGCCTACTGCCTCAAACGCGCTGACAATGGTCAGGTCCTGACCCTTATAATGCCCTGGTTTAATCGTGCCGCCATAGACAAAAATCGCCGGCACGTTCATACGTGCAATAGCGATCATCGCGCCCGGCATATTCTTGTCACAGCCGCCAATGGCAATCACACCATCCATGCTTTCCGCCTGAACACAGGTCTCAATCGAGTCAGCAATCACCTCGCGTGAAACCAGAGAATATTTCATGCCTTCCGTACCCATCGAAATACCATCTGATACCGTAATAGTGCCGAACATCTGCGGCATGGCACCCGCCTGTCTCAATGCCGCTTCAGCTTCTAACGACAGCTCATTCAAGCCCTTGTTACACGGCGTGATAGTGGAATAACCATTGGCAACTCCCACGATTGGCTTATCGAAATCCCCATCGTTAAAACCGACGGCACGCAACATGGCGCGGCTGGGTGCGTGTTGGGCGCCTTGAGTTATGGCCTGGCTACGTTTATTGTCTGGCATGCTTGCTCCTGAATGAGATAAAAAAACAATTTATGACAAGGCGTACGATTATCACAAACGCACTTGGTATAATAACCCCTATTTTACCGTAAATAAGGTCGAAACTATGCTCGTTCATCCTCAAATTGATCCCGTTGCCATTTCACTGGGACCACTTTCCATTCATTGGTATGGATTGATGTACTTGATCGGCTTTGTGCTATTCATCCTGCTAGGCCGTTACCGCATTAAACACAATCCGAATGCCGTCTTTACCAATGAAATGCTCGATGATGCGTTGTTTTACGGCATGTTGGGCGTGATCCTAGGCGGGCGCCTGGGACATGTACTGTTCTATCAATTCGGTTATTACCTGGAGCACCCGCTGCAAATCTTCGCCATCTGGGAAGGCGGGATGTCTTTCCATGGCGGGTTTCTTGGCGTATTCGTCGCGATGATCCTGCTGGCTCGTAAACACAATCTGCCGTGGCTAGCAGTAACCGACTTTGTCGTCCCATTGATTCCTCCGGGATTGGGAGCGGGCCGTATCGGCAATTTTATCAACGCCGAATTATGGGGAAGACCCACCGATGTTCCCTGGGGCATGGTTTTTCCGTATGTCGACGCACTCCCCCGTCATCCTTCACAGCTGTATCAATTTGCCCTCGAGGGTGTGATGCTGTTCATCTTCATCTGGATTTATTCATCAAAACCGCGTGCAACTGGTGCTGTCACCGGCATGTTCATGATCGGCTATGGCGTTTTACGTTCGTTTGCAGAATTCTATCGTGAACCGGAAGATGGTTTTATGGGGATGCTAACACTGGGAATTACGATGGGACAATGGTTGTCCATTCCAATGATTCTAGCAGGAATAACTGCGTTAATTTGGTCAAGGCGTCAAACAGTTAGCGTACAAAATAATCCTCGGAAACGTAAAAAACGTTAAAAGTGACAGATATCAAAAAAGTAATCTCTACTCGCAATTATTTAACACTTTTTTACGTTTAATTTGAAACTCCGCAGATTCATTTCACCGCTCAAGCTTTCTCGCACCCTTGATGTAATTAATAACGAGTGACTACTGACCATAGATTATGTTCTAAGTCATCATTCATTCTCTGGGACCAACCGTCTGGCAGGGAACCATATAGAGAACCGGCTGCCCTTCCCAACTTGACTGGTAATCTCCAAACGCGCCTGATGCCGGCTTAAGACATGTTTGACAATGGCAAGCCCGAGGCCTGTTCCACCGGTTTCTCGTGAGCGGCTGCTATCAACACGATAAAAGCGTTCCGTTAACCGCGGAATATGTTCCGGTTCGATACCGATTCCGCTGTCCTGCACAAAGAATAGTCCCTGCCCGTCGCGCTTCTCCCAGTTAATACTGACTTCCCCGTTATCGGGAGTATAACGAATCGCATTGCTGATTAGATTCCCAAAAGCACTACGTAATTCTTCTTCACTCCCCAGTAACTGATCTTGCGTTGCGATATTTAATATGATTTGATGGCGCCCGGCACTGAGGGATTCTGCATCCTGCAGAATCCCTCGCAGCAGACTGGTCACGTCCACGATTCTTTCATTCACACTGCTTTGTTCATTTTCAAGACGCGACAAAATCAGCAAATCTTCAATCAATCTCTGCATGCGCGCGGCTTGTTCTGACATTAATACCAGTGCGCGTTTATTAAAACCGGTATTGACATTCTCATCCGCTGATAAAGTTTCAAGAAAACCGCCAATGACCGTAAGTGGCGTGCGCAACTCATGAGAAACATTGGCAATAAAGTCGCGCCGCATGGTTTCAATTTTTTCAAATCGCGTAATGTCACGACTGATTATAAGCTTCTGGTTATAACCATAAGGTACTAACTGAAGAGAAACAATGATTCCTTGTTGGCGCGTTTGATTGAGTATCAGCGGGTTACTGTATTTACGCTTTGTCAGATATTCGACAAAAGGTATCTGTCTGACCAGATAGGTGATTTGCTGGCCTGCATCCAATGACAGGTTAATGCCTAAATGTTGCTCCGCAACTGGGTTACACCATTCAATCCGATCAGATTTATCCAGAATTACAATTCCATCAGGCATCGCAGAAGTAACGCTACGCATCCGCTCCAATGCAAGGTTCAATAATTCCTGACTTTGACTATGTTGACGCACATAACGCGCTAAATGTGCAAATACATCATCCCATGCCCCAGAACCAGCCGGAATGCTCGCTGGAGAATGATCAGAAAGCTGTAACCAACGCTCTAGTGCGACAAGATGGCGAATATGATGAAGCACCAGCCATAACAGCGCAATACTGAGAAATATTAATGCTTTAACAGCACCCAGAATCATCCACAGCACTGCAGTAATAAAGATAATAAAAACGATATTGAAGGAGCGTTGCCAAAAATCAGACACTTAAATAATCCTGAAAAAAGTAACAACGCGGGAAAGGTATCGCTTGGGATAGTTTTGAGAATTTTTAGACTCGATATCCAGACAGCGAACACAATCTAAAACACGAGTGGAATCAATCAACTTCATAAACGATGTCACTATGCGAAATGTTGCAATTTATTTTATTAGATTTGTGTATTTGGCTCTTTAGTTTGTAGCACCGCTACAGCAGAGAACCGGTAACCTGAGCCTCTGACAGTTTGTATCCAGTCATCTCTGCCTGCCAATTGTAACGCTTTGCGTAACCGACGAATATGCACATCCACGGTACGTTCTTCGACAAATACATGATCACCCCATACCCGGTCCAATAATTGACTACGTGAATATACCCGTTCGGTATGCGTCATCATAAAATGCAACAGTCGATATTCAGTAGGCCCTAACTCAATTTCTTTATTCCCGGCAGTCACCCGATGATTGACCGGATCGAGCCGCAACTCATCAATTTCAACCACTTCGTCCGAAGCTTCCGGAACCAGCCTACGTAGCACAGCATTAATACGAGCGACCAGCTCTCGAGGCGAGAAAGGTTTAGTAATGTAATCGTCCGCACCAATTTCCAGCCCTGCAACCTTATCCGTTTCCTGAGTGCGCGCAGTCAACATGATAATGGGGACTAAGCGGGTACGTTCGCTGCGCCGCAAAATTCGCGCAAATTCAATACCATTCATACCGGGCAACATCCAGTCCAGCAAAATAAGATCCGGCAATGCATTATTGATAATCGACATTGTTTTCTCTGCATTCTCAGCACTAACAGTTTCATAACCAGCTTGCTGTAGAGTATAAATAATCAATTCCTGTATAGCAGCTTCATCTTCTACGATCAGTATTTTTGCAGCCATGAGTAAATTCCTGTATCAATCAAATTTTTTCTGTACAGTTTTGTTACAATGGAATTAGCTATTATTTTTAAACAATTTGCACTGAATAACATAACATGGCCGGTTTATCCAAAGAAACGCCTCATCCCACAGAAATCAAGTTACATCAAAAATCCAGAATCTTGGATATTACTTTCTCTGATGGAAAAGCATTCCAATTTTCATGTGAATTTTTGCGCGTCCATTCGCCTTCCGCTGAAGTGAGCGGTCATGGCCCAGGACAGGAAGTACTGCAAACCGGCAAGAAAATGGTCAGTATCCAGAAAATTGAACCTATTGGTAATTATGCCATACAACTCAATTTTACCGATGGCCATAACACTGGACTCTATTCATGGGACTTGCTCTATAACTATGGCCTCAATCAGGATAAAATATGGCAACGGTATTTGCAGCGTATGGAAGAAGCCGGTGCCAGTCGTGAATCCGATACCAGAACACAGGCAACGAATCACTCCTGTAAGTAAATTGTGGCATATTGGATTGATTAATTTTCAATCGAAATAAGCTTATCGACAACTCTCTAAAAGCCAATTCACACATAAACTTAATCACTATCATGACTAAAACTACTCATTTTGGCTTTAATACCGTTGCTGAAGATGAAAAAGCTGGAAAAGTTGCAGAAGTCTTTCACTCAGTAGCAGAACGCTACAACCTGATGAACGACGTGATGTCTGTTGGTCTGCATCGTCTATGGAAACGCTTTGCCATTGAAACCACTGGCGTCAGAAATGGTGACAAGGTATTAGATATCGCAGGTGGCACTGGAGATTTGAGCGCACTTTTTTTACAAAAAGTAGGCAAATCTGGTGAAGTCTGGCTGACGGACATCAATAATTCGATGCTTTCAATCGGCCGCGATCGCCTGATTGATGAAGGCACGCCAACTCCGGTCGCGCAGTGTGATGCTGAAAAATTACCTTTTCCAGATAACTATTTTAACTGTGTCAGCGTCGCATTTGGCCTCAGAAATATGACGCATAAAGACATGGCATTAAAAGAAATGCTGCGTGTCATCAAACCGGGTGGAACTGTCATCGTGCTGGAATTCTCCAAGGTCTGGAAACCATTGCAACCTGCCTATGACACTTACTCATTCAAGTTACTACCCGCTATGGGAAAGGTAATTGCCGATGATGCAGAAAGCTATCAATATCTAGCCGAATCTATCCGCATGCACCCTTCACAAGAAGAGTTGAAGAAGCTAATGGAACAAGTCGGTTTTGAACGAGTGGAATACTTCAATTTGACAGTAGGTA
The DNA here is from genome assembly GCF_019752415.1 of Nitrosomonas sp. Classification (GTDB taxonomy): domain Bacteria; phylum Pseudomonadota; class Gammaproteobacteria; order Burkholderiales; family Nitrosomonadaceae; genus Nitrosomonas. Next base: position 6,752 of record NZ_JAIEME010000036.1, on the reverse strand, counting down.
TTGTGGCGCTGCACCGGGGATATAAGTTTTGACTACTTCTAATTTACATCAATCAAAATTTTTAGCTTTTGTAAACGGCTGACTGTTTAATCCCTTTGAGAAAACGCGTCATTGTCACCACAGTGCGCAAACGAACTAACTGCTCCTTCCATAGAGTGTCAGTTTGACTTCGATTACCGGTAAATTTTGGATTGCCTCGGGCATTATTTTGATCCCATAGGTTTTGGATCGTCCTCGCCCAGGCCTGGACACACCGTCCGGTGGCAGGAAAGCGCGGCATCGCACCGTGCTTGACCGATGATCAGCATCTTTCGCGACAGCAGCGGCAGTACCAGATACGCCCGCATGAACCAAGCATCGAATACTTTCTATGAAAACTGCAGCTACTGTTACCAAAATTCAGGGATGTATTACATCCTGAGTAATTTTTTCATCTGTATCCTGCGTTTATGCCCCAATTTAATAATCATCAAACGCCTTCTGCATCGGAAGACCGACAACCTGTCAGTGTCAGGCAATGTAACGACTACACCCTGATTACAGAATTTTCCGCACCAGTTTTCTGATCGCCATTCTTGACTGACTGCCTTCGTGCAGGGTGACTGTCTCTACACTGAACCGGCAGCGTTCGCCGGCGGGTGTTACTACGGTAAGATCGTCAATATCCGCAGCCGATTCCATTCGATGTCGCGCATAACCCGGGCCATACTTGCGCGGTAGCAGACGTTTCTTGATGAACGCTTCGATATTTGCGGCACCCTGTATGTCGCCGAAGGGTGAAGCCGTTGACCACAATGCATCCGGATGGAACAGGCTGGCCGCACCAGTGCCATCACGCCTGTCTACACAATCGAGAAACCGCATCAACAGCAATCGACTGGAGTTTCGTGCAGCATAGCTCGTGTGCAGTAAGGCGTGAGCCTGGATCGAATTCGGTTCTTTCAATTCGGTGGCATACAACTTTTGAATGTCCTGGTTTTCATAGGAGCGTCGTCGCGGCGCATTTTTGTCCATGTCGTAAATGGCCTGCATGCGCTTTTCCAGTACCAGCGGATCCATGGATTTGGGTTCGCCACCACCGCCCAGACATCCGCCAACACAGGCCATGACTTCAATGGCAACGTACTCGTTCCGCCATGTTTCTGTTTTTAGTAAATGTTGCGCTGCGGCAATGCCATTGCAGATGGCGACTTTGCCTATACCGGGAATCTTGGCTGTTTTCAGCCCCTCGCTGACGCCGCGGAGTGGGTGCCATTCCAGCGGCAGCGCGTTTTCATCTCCGATGAAATGCGCTGCCGTGCGCACAATCGCTTCCATCACACCGCCCGATGCGCCGAAGAGCTGTCCTGCACCTGTGCTTTCACCCAGCGGATTATCGAATTCACCATTTTCCGACAGCGCGCCAAACGCAATGCCGCGCGCCCTGATCATTCTGGCCAGTTCGCGCGTGGTGAGCACATGGTCAATATCACCCGATACACCCGGCCGCACGGCCTCATCTTTTTTGGCCGTGCAGGGCATGACACTCACAACATAGGGTTCTGCCTCTCCCGCTGCGAATTCAGCACCCAGCGCACGCGCGAAGCTGCCCCGTTTGGTAATTGCGCCATGCATTTGCTGCGGTGATTTTGTTGTGCTCAGATGTGGCAGAACATCAGGCCTGTTGAACTCAACCCAGTTAACCCATCCCGGACAACAGGACGTAAAAAGCGGTAATGTTTTCTGGTCTTTAAGACGCGCCAGAAACTCTGTGGCTTCTTCCATGATCGTTAAATCAGCGCCAAAATTGGTATCAAACACGTAATCAAAACCCAGCTGTCTCAGGGCATTAATCATTCTGCCTGTGCTCACGGTGCCGGGCTTCATTCCAAATTCTTCACTGATGGCAATGCGCGTGGCAGGCGCAATCTGAACGGCAGATTGTCGCCGGCGCGCATCAAGGGTATGCAGCACATCATGCCAGTGAGGCGCCTCGATCAAGGCACCGGTTGGGCACACCAGCGTGCACTGACCGCAGGAAATACATTGGGTGTCAGCCAGGGATTGATCGAAAACAGTGACAGGCAAGCGGCCCGATCCCCGCTCAGCAAATCCGATCACGTTTTGTTGCTGCCCCGGCTCGCCGCACGCCTCGACACACAAGCCGCATTCAATGCACTTAGACAGATCACGCCAGATACTCGGCGAGGTGTGGTCAATCAGGCGATGTTCCGGATGTTCTATCGAACCTCTCGGTACTTTTTCCCAACCGTCTTCCCATTGGTTCTCGCTAACCAGACGCTGAAACTTGCAGGACCCGTTTACTTCACAACGCATGCAGTCGTTCGGGTGGCGTGCCAGTAGCCATTCTGCATTAGTTTTGCGAAATGCCTGCAAGTCACTGGAGACGGTTACTACAACATCACCTGCTTTTGCCTGCGTGACACAGGCCGGTTGTGGTCGGGCTTCACCCTTAACCACCACCAGACACATGCGGCATACGGCATGACTGGGCAGACGAGGGTAGTGACAAAGCGTAGGAATATACACACCAGCTATCCTGGCCGCATCGAGCAATGTCGAGCCGGCTTTCAATTCGACAGATCGGCCATTAACAGTAAGCTTGATCATTTATGCGAAACTGAAAAAGTAATGTTGTTGTGTAGACATTCATTTTTAGCGCACATTAGGTCAAAAGTCACCGGTGTGAATCGCCCCGGTTTGGTTGGGTTGTAGCCAATCTCGGCACCTGCCTGGTGACCATACAACAGTTTGACGCTGGTGTCGGCATCGAGTATCCAGGACGTGCGTAAAGATTCTTGGGTACTATCGCCCAGGGCTTTATCCATCCATTCTGTGCTCTTCGCCAGTTGGATTGCACGGGCAGCGCGTTTTTCTTCGCTACCATACTTGCATGGGGCCGGTGCCAAGTGCGCCAGTGCGCAACGCAAACTCTCGTCACTGATGATCTTGTTCATGCCGAGTATCTGGGAGCAACTTCATCGCCACGCAGCCCGGCAACATGTGCATAGCGCTGCTGTCCATCCAAGATCGATAATAGCCAGGTGCCAAGCACATCAACTACCTTGGGTGCGTTGGGGCTGGTGTAATCCATTGGACATCCATCCAAACTAATTGATTTGTTGTATTGATATTCCCGTAGACTGCACAAAACTTTAGCGCTTCCAGAACCGGACATTCAATCATCCGAAGAAGATTCAGTCTTTTCTGCCTGCTTCTTCCATTTGTCATAACACTCAAGACCGCAGTAATACACGATGTAATCAGTCGCTTTGACACTCGCAGCTTCGGACAGCGGTATCTCTTTCAGACACACTTCGCAAGCCACTTTCTCAGGCTCAATTATTTTCTTTTTCTCAATCATTTCAAATTCTCCTGGAACTGAGGATCGGCTGTACATAATTTTTTATTCAATTGTATCTCTTGATGAAAACACCATCTAATCATTTGGTTGGTGGTGGCGGTGGATTACCTGGTGGTGGTGGCGGTGGCGTGAAATTTGCCGGTGGTGTAGAAATTTTTGGACCGGTACCGCTATTCGCAGGTTGATCACTGGTAATTTTCCCTGAAACAGGAACATGATGGCCTTTTGCATACATGCATTGAATATAGCTGATGTCGTATCGCTGCTGAGCAACATACCCTGAAGTCATCGCAGTACCTGAACCCACAGCACTACCCAGCAAAAGACCTGTGCCCGCACCAATCGCAGCCCCTTGTCCACCGGCTAAAGCAGCGCCTGCAGCAGCGCCAAGCCCGGTTCCAACTACCGCGCTTTCAACGCCACTGGTTTGAATTGATTGCTGTGGCGTTCGACCGCCAATTTGTTGAAATGCATATTCCCTGCATTCATAATCATCAGCACGAAATTGCTCAAAGCTTTTGCCAGAACCCGGCAATGTCATGACGCTTGGGCCTGTCGGCATACTGACACAAGAAATCAGCATACCAGTCATCAGCAACATGAATAATCTTCCCGGTGTAAACATGCTTGACCTCATTGCGTTATTGTCCAGGGGGTTGTGGTGCTACCTGCAGCCAGCCTCCCGGACAACTCTTGACATAGGGATAATAACCATCCGGGTTCTGGCAATAGTACCAATAATTGGTTTGTGGCTGGGCCGCTTGTGCTGGCGGAGCCTGTTGCTGCTGTATATAGACCGGCGGTGTGGCCGGCACGATCACCGTCGGAGGATAATAGTAAGAAGGCGGATAATAATAAGGATAACCAAAGCCATATCCGCCAAACCCATAGCTTCCATACCCGTAACCACTATAAAATCCTGGTCCGTAATAGCCAAAACCAATACTGAAGCGGCTATGATGGCTATGCGCCCAAACTGGGCTACTTGTCAGGATTACAAATAACGCAATTGCCAAACACATCAATTTATTATTTCGCATTGAAATCCCACTGAAAATTTGTAATGTAAGACTCGAAATTAGACTGGTACACCCCCTCAGAATTCCATTCGCATAAGTATTCTTTACCAAGCCTGTCAAACTTTTCCGGCCCCATCCTACTTTTAAGAAGTCTCTGAATAACCTGCCTCTGTCATTCCGAACGTAGTGAGGAATCTTCCTGAATCAACAATATAGATTTCTCGCTCCGTTCGAAAAATGACAATCATTCAGAGACTCCTTAAAGGATGAAAATCTGCAGTCAGTTACGAAAAAATGCGGCATAAAATTGGAGAGATGGTTCACAGTATCATTCTTTTAATGGTGCCATTTCCGGCTCCACGCTTTCGATCTGGGGTATGGCTTTTTGCGGATGTCGTTTGATAATCTTTTTCAGTTTTTCATCTTTCCCGGCATCTTGGATGCTGCTCTGCTGCATGTCAATATCTGATGGAAATTCCTGGGATGCAGATGTTTTGTTCTCAAGTTCGGCTTCAGCCAAGAACCAATCTTCAAGATCATGTCCGTGGGTATAGCCACGCTTCGCGTAGTGGTGATAAGCAGCCTCACGAATTATCGCTTCACGCTGCTCATGGCTGAAAGCGCCTTGCCACATCATGTTGGAATCGCTTTGTTGGTTAGCGGAATTGCGTGTCAGTTTAGCCATAACAATAATATTCTCCATAGTTGATGATAAGGGGCACGAAGCTGGTGGGTTATACCCATATACCAAGTATTTTTCGTGACTTTCAGGTTATTTTGTGACCACTAACCAGTGATAACAAAGGTTCTTGATACCTATATTGAAGATCAACTTTCACCTACCTATCCATTTATTTTATTCAGCGCCACTGGCTTCTTTTCTGGAAAATTCGCAATCATGACATCGGCCGTAAGTATCAAACTGGCAATCGAAGAAGCATTCTGCAAGGCAGAACGCGTCACGTTAGTAGTGATCAAGGATACCCATTCCTATTGGATTTCCATATTCCTCGGTAGCCGCGTTGTAACCAAAGTTACCTTTACTTTCAGTAACCTTAGCAAGCATTACCGAAGGTTCTCCACCGGCGTTAGCTACAATTTTCTGCAAAGGTTCTTCCAAAGCGCGCAGCACAATCTGGATACCGGCATCCTGTTCAGTATTTTTGCCCTTCAAGGCGCCGATTGCAGCTCGGGTTCACAGCAATGCCATGCCACCACCGGGTGCAATACCTTCTTCCACGGCAGCACGAGTCGCATGCATGGCATCTTCAATGCAGGTTTTTTCTCTTTCATCCCCGTTTCAGTAGCAGAACCCACTTTGATTACCGTAACAACGCCAGAGAGTTTGGCTGTACATTCCCGTAATTTCTCCTTGTCGTAATCACTGGTGGATGCTTCAATCAGCTTATGAATTTGTTTAACAACACCCTAGCTGATGAGTATCCCTAGCATCGCTAATAATTGTCGTGTTTTTCTTACCCACTTCACTTGTGGCTACAAAATTTCAATCTGCTTAAAGGTTTTTCCATTCTTCTTCGGCAGAATCAATTCAAGCACTCCATTTTCATACTTAGCCGAGGTGTTGGCTTCATCCACATCGCTATCCAGCGTAAAACTTCTGTAGCTGGAACCTTGATAACATTCTCGACAGATAACTCTTTCACCTTCCTTTTCTTCTTTTTCTTTTTTTGTCTCGGCATTGATAGAAACACGATTTCCATCTACTTGTACTTTGATATCCTCTTTGTTTACGCCCGGAATTTCTGCGTGGATGGTATAAGTTTTATCGTTTTCGGTTAGATCGATTTTAATGAGCGGAGCAGTGTCCATTTCATTGAATAATGGACGCAATCCAAAACCTTTAAACCAATCTTCCATATTGGTGAATGGGTCAAAACGTGCTAAATCTCCAAGCCGAGGGGAATGTTTAACAATATTTACCATGGTATTTCTCCTTAAAAAGTTTAGGGATTGCGTTCATTAAGTATCGGATTTACTTACTCACCTTTATGGGTGAAGAATTGAATATCTATATCATTCACATCAAACCATTCTAGCTCACTGTTTATTTCCGCCTCAGGCTCGAACCAATCTATAGCAACACTCGCACCTTCTCCATCAAAATACTGTTTTTCCAAAGAATAGTCATAAGAAATGTCTATTTTACGACGATTAATTTCCTTTTCTTGGCTCATAGATTGCTCCGAAAATGTGTTTTTCCGTTTCTAGACAAAAAATAATTAGGAATTAAAACGTTACTTGGCTAGATCAATAGAAGCTTTGGTATTTCTCTGAAATTTACCAAGAATTGTACGAATTCTTTGAATTTCGGTACTAATAATGGCGGGCGATCGTTTTAAGTAAGCAGC
>NZ_JAIEME010000044.1 GCF_019752415.1 Nitrosomonas sp. | reverse complement strand
GCGAGCGAATCATGAAGGTGAGGTTTCCCCCATCTCAGTTCAGATTGCCGGTGCTGATCCCAAAATGCTTGCAGCTGCGGCACGTTACAATGTTGAAAATGGTGCTCAGATTATTGACATAAACATGGGTTGTCCAGCAAAGAAAATATGTAATGTAATGGCCGGATCTGCATTACTTCAGGATGAGAAGTTAGTGGAAAGAATTCTTGATGCAGTAGTAAAGGCTGTAGATATACCTGTCACACTTAAGATTCGTACCGGCTGGGACAAACAACACAAGAATGCATTAGCCATAGCACATATAGCTGAGAACTCAGGCATTCAAGCACTCGCTATTCATGGCCGCACAAGAGCTTGCGCCTATACCGGCACTGCCGAATATGACACGATCGCGGCTGTTAAAGCCGCCGCCAAGATCCCAATCATTGCGAATGGTGATATTACTACTCCCGAAAAAGCAAAATACATTCTTGCCTATACAAAAGCCGATGCAGTTATGATAGGTCGCGCCGCACAAGGCAGGCCATGGATATTTCGTGAGATAAATCATTATCTTGCAACTGATCAATACCTACAACCACCCGAAGTAGCGGAAATACATCAAGTACTCATTAATCATCTGCATGATTTATATGATTTCTATGGCGAATACTCGGGTGTTCGCATTGCACGCAAACACATATCCTGGTACACCAAAGGACTCGTTGGCTCTGCTGGTTTTCGTCAGTCAATGAATCAATTACAAACCAGTGATCAGCAAATTATAGAGACCAATACATTTTTCTCAAAATTAGCTGAAGAAGGTCAAAGATTGAGTTATCTCAAAGAAGGGAACAGTTAGTTTATGAATGCTATCAAGGAGAATGAAATTGCATCTTGTATACGCAAGGCTATCGGCGGCTATCTCAACGACCTGGATGGGGAGAAACCAGGGAATCTATATAGTATGGTAGTTCAGAGCGTTGAGAAACCCTTGATTGAAATTGCCATACAACATACCAATGGCAATCAAACTCAAGCAGCGGACCTTCTCGGAATAAACCGAAATACGCTACGTCAAAAAATGAAACAATTCCAAATTAAATGACTATTAAATATGCGCTCATCAGTGTCTCTGATAAAACCGGGATTATCGATTTAGCAAAAAAACTGATTCAATACGATATAACTATCCTGTCAACCGGTGGTACTGCCAGGTTATTATCTGAAGCCGGAATAACTGTTATTGAAGTCAGCGACTACACTGGTTTTCCAGAAATGCTCGATGGACGAGTCAAAACATTGCACCCGAAAATTCATGCCGGCATACTCGCGCGTAATGATTTATCGGATCACCAGGATGCGCTTGATAAGGCATGCATTCCGAATATAGAGCTGGTCATCGTCAATTTGTATCCTTTCAAACAAACGATCGCAAAACAAAATTGTAGTCTGGATGACGCTATTGAAAATATTGATATTGGCGGCCCTACCATGGTACGTGCAGCCGCCAAGAATTATCAGAAAGTAAGTGTTGTCACAGATCCTCAAGATTATTCATTGCTTTGTGAAGAACTGGCAGAGAATCATGGATCTATTAGTTCGACTACCCGTTTTATGTGGGCAAAAAAAGCTTTTACGCATACAGCTTCATATGACAGCGCCATCAGTAACTATTTAACTGCATTAGATACCGACTATCATCAAAAAGATTTTCCAGATTCCCTCAATCTGAATTTCAATATTGCACAGCACTTACGTTATGGAGAAAATCCGCATCAGAAAGCTGCTTTCTATCGCGATGAAACCATAACCCCAGGCAGTTTAGCGAATTATCAGCAGTTGCAAGGAAAAGAATTATCCTACAACAACATCGCTGATACCGATGCAGCCTGGGAATGTGTCAAAACTTTTGACAACCCGGCCTGTGTGATTGTTAAACATGCTAATCCTTGCGGCATAGCCATTGCTGAAACAACCCTGCGTGCCTACCAGCTTGCATTTGCAACTGACCCAACTTCTGCTTTTGGCGGTATCATCGCATTTAACCGAACCATAGGCACAGAAACAGTTGAGGCTGTTTTAAAACAATTCGTTGAAGTCATTATTGCGCCGGAAATTACGCAGGAAGCCCAGCAGCTTTTATCGCAAAAAAATAACATCCGTGTATTGATTCTACCATTACAAATTGGGCATCATCGCTATGATTTAAAACGAATCGGCGGTGGTATTCTTGTGCAAACACCTGATATTTTGAATATTAAAATTTCAGATCTTAAAATAGTCACCAAGATAGTACCCACGCCGCAACAATTAGAAGACTTACTTTTTGCATGGCGCGTTGCGAAATTTGTAAAATCTAACGCCATCGTATTTTGCAGCAATGGTCAAACCACCGGAATCGGCGCTGGTCAAATGAGCCGTGTTGATAGTGCACGCATCGCTTCTATAAAAGCACAGCAAGCTGGCCTCACACTTACTGGATCTGTGGTCGCATCGGATGCATTTTTCCCCTTCCGAGATGGTTTAGATGTTGTGGTGCAAGCTGGCGCAACAGCAATAATTCAGCCCGGCGGCAGTATCCGTGATAACGAAGTTATTGCTGCTGCTGATGAACAGGGTGTTTCAATGGTGTTTACCGAAATTCGTCATTTCAGACATTAGAAAATACAATAATATCATGAAGTTACTGGTTATTGGTGGCGGTGGCAGAGAGCATGCATTGGCATGGAAACTAAGTCTATCACCTCGAATCCAAAAAGTATTCGTGGCGCCGGGTAATGCGGGCACTGCCTTGGAGCGAGGACTTGAGAATATTTCAATCACATCCATTCCAGAATTAATTGAATTTGCAAAAAAAGAGCACGTTGCGATAACGATAGTAGGCCCAGAAACCTCACTGGCTGAAGGTATCGTTGATGCATTCCAGGCCGCTGACCTGAAAATATTTGGGCCAGCCCAGCAAGCAGCCCGACTCGAAACTTCAAAGATTTTTGCCAAGGAATTCATGCAACGGCACCATATTCCGACAGCAAGCTATGCAAGATTCCAAGATCCTGTACTAGCACATGCTTATATCGATCAGAAATCTGCTCCCCTGGTAATTAAAGCTGATGGACTCGCTGCCGGGAAAGGTGTTGTAGTTGCTCAAACTAATGAACAAGCACATTCTGCCGTCAACGACATACTGGTAGAAAAGAATTTTGGCAGTGCGGGCTATGAAATTATTATTGAGGAATTCCTGCACGGCACAGAAGTCAGTTTTATTGTTATGACCGATGGATGCCATATTTTGCCTTTGGCTACTAGCCAGGATCATAAATGCCTACTTGATGGAGACCTGGGGCCCAATACGGGCGGAATGGGCGCATATTCGCCAACACCTTTTATTTCACCCAGCCTACATGCGCAAATCATGCGCAATATCGTCTATCCTGTAATCAATGGATTAAAAGAAGAGGGCATCCACTATACCGGTTTTCTATATGCCGGATTAATGATTACTGCGGAAGATCAAGCAAAAGTACTTGAATTTAATTGCCGACTGGGAGATCCAGAGACTCAACCCATCATGTTACGGCTAAAAAGTGACCTGCTGACGTTAATAGAGCATGCTGTCAATGGAACACTGGATAAAGTTGATGCCGAATGGGATCGGCGTGCTGCTTTGGGTGTTGTGATGGCAGCGTATGGCTATCCGGAGAATCCGAGAAAGAATGACGTAATCGAAGGCCTACAGGATCTTATCATTGACCAAGAAAACACCGACAGTTTTCATATTTTTCATGCCGGAACGCGCATGGGAGGGAATGATGAAAAGGAAATTATGACGGCAGGAGGTCGTGTTGTATGCGTAACCGCATTAGGTGAAAACGTTAGAATCGCGCAGCAGAATGCCTATAAACTCATTGAAAAAATTCACTTTGATGACTATCAGATTCGTCACGATATTGGATATCAAGGCATAAACTATCAGCGAAAAAAAGTAACTTAAGAAAGAAATTGCTATGTCTAAATATAATTAAACAAGGATAACCCGGAAATTTTAATATAGGACTGCTGTGCGGCTTGAAGATACAGCTGTTGTCTTTGGAAATCTGATGTTGCTTTTGCAAAATCAACATCTTGTAATTGTGAAAGTAATTGCTTAAATTGAATATCTTGATCACTTCCGACACTTTCCAAGGTATCAATTTCATTCATCCGGGCCCCAATAGAGGACTGTTTTGTCAGCACATGCTCTAAGCTATTATTAATACTTTGTAGCGCTGTGCTTAAACTATTCGCAAGTCGAGTACCCCCAGGCTGCCCACTGGATGGCGTTTCAAGTGCTGTAATCAGATCGCTTACGGTTTTGAAAATACTTTGATTGCTACTGGGAGAAACTGTAAATTTATCCCCGTTCGCCGGATCACCTTTAATACTCACCTGTATTCCATCAAAACTGATTGTACTGTTACCTACGTAGGGATTGGCTGAAGAAACTGGTAATCCTGTTGTTGTATTAACAATATCATAAGTTGTCAAACCAGCCGCAACATTGAAATTTATATCGTAATTAGCCCCGGTTAAGCTCGCTGGAGTAATCACCGATCCACCATCAATTACACCTGTCCCTAAGTTTATGGAATTCGCAGCGGTTGCAAAAATACCGTTACCATTCTTTATACGTTCAAAAATATCCGTGCCCGAGTCACTGATAGCAAGTTGGCGTTCCGGCCCTACTTGATTCAATCTTTGCCCTTGATCTCCCGAATATTGCACATTTAATCCGGTCTGAACAAAAGGTTTTGTACTTGCTTGATAACCTGAAAATAAAAATTGTCCATTTTCATCCGTTGTATTGGCCAAGCCAACTAATGAATCCAACTTACTGCGCAATTCCGTCGCTAGAATCTTTCTGTCAGCATCTGTCAGTGTCGAATTTCCGCCATAGACAGTTGTGCCATGAACATCTTGAAGAAGCGAAGTGACTTGCTTTAATACATTTTCTTCCAATCCCAACGAAGAATTGGCGCTGGCGCGATTAACCGCATATTGCTTGTTCAATGATTCTGATTGTGTAATATTTAGTGCTTGCGCTGCAGCAATAGGATCATCTGAAGGGGCTAAGATACGCCTGCCGGTAGAAAGTTGTTGTTGCGTTTTAACTAATGACTCCTGCTGCTGCAGCATTAAATTAGTTCCAGTTTCATAAATTGTATTTGTACTGACGCGCATAATATTTCCTTAAGCCGAGATATATTTTTAACCAATACGAAGAATTGAATCAAACAGTGTATTACTCAATTCGATGACCTTACTTGAAGCTTGATATGCTTGCTGGAAGCGCATTAAATTAGCTGCTTCTTCATCCAAATTAACACCCGATACTGATTGCATGGTATTTTCAGTTTGTTTCAGTAAAGTAGCTTGCGCTTTACTGGTTACTTCCAACTCTCGAGTTTTATTACCAACTTGGCTCACGAGCTGTCCATAGGCAGATTGGTATGACGCTGTGCCATTTGCCAAAGTATTTTTGGTTTGTAACACACCCATCAACAATGCATTCCGATTATCAGCCGAACCATTATGGTTAGGCGCAACTGTGAAGATATCGCCCGCAGCAGGACTACCACTAATTTGGAAAGTATAGCCATTAAAACTAATATCAGTCCCTGCGGCATATGCTTGGTTAGTAGCCGGTAACCCAGTACCAATGCCAGCCACATCATATTGGCCATCATATGGCGTATGAAATGTTATCGTTAACGGCTGCTGAAGATTTGAGTTTAGTGGCAGTGGATTGACAGTTCCAGCACTGATTTTTCCTGAACCAGTATTTGTTAATGCTGCATCGGTACGATTAGGTCCAGCAGCAGCAATTTTTGTTGTGTCGGAAATATTTACTGCCAAATCCTTTGCGCCATTTATGGTTGGTTGAATCCGGAATCTCTCATTAGTAAGAATAGTTGCTCCGGTGACAGATATACCATCCAGCGTTAGCGGCGAAGCCCCTGTTGGCGCAACTGCGGTACTTACCGAGGTATTATCAGATGATCTAGTCAGAATATAATTTGTTCCATCATAAGAGAACTGATAATCGCTTGTTGTTAAAGCACTATAATCACTTATCCCTGCAGTAATACTCGATGCCGGATTGTTGCTCAATGCTGAAATTACTTTGGGTGAAGGTAACGTAAAGAAATCATCACCCATATCGCCATTTAGATCCATCCCTGACTGATGTTGCGCATTGAGAGTCTGAGCTAACGTAATAGCAATTCTTCCTAACGCATTCTGTGCACCATCCAATGTAACGCTACGAAATGACAAAACTCCGTTTAACATTCCCCCTGTAATCTGATTTTCTGGAAGCTGAACTGTATTACTTCCAATAACTAATCCGATTGTTAAATTATCTGGATTATCTGGTGATACGACTGCTTTAAATGAGAGGGTTTGAGTTCCGACTACCAGCGCTTGTCCACTACCCACATATACATTTACTGAGCCATCGCTTTGTCGCACCGTATCGGTATTTACTAATTTGTTTAATTGACTAATCAATTCATCTCGCTGATCCTGCATATCATTGGCAGGCTGTCCGCCAGCCGCGCCTTCTGCCAATAAGATCTGATGATTGATATCTGCTATTTGACTTGCTAAAGAATTTATATCAGCTACTGTGCTGGTAATTTGAGTATTTACGTCTTCTCTGATTTGTGCCATACGCTGATCCATACTTTGGAAACGCGCCACAAGGGCTTCACCATTACTTATCATAGCCTGGCGCGATGGAATTACTGATGGATTTGTTGCTACATCTTGTACAGCACTAAAAAAATTCTGGATTGCTGGAGAGAGTCCAGAAGAAGAATCACCAAGCATATTATCCAATTGTTTTATCTGCGAGAAATAACTATCCATCGCTTGGCTTTGTGTTTGAATCTGTAATGATTGATTCACAACAAATTGATTGTATATGCGCTGAACTGTCGTTGAGTGAACACCACGTCCAACAAATCCAGCCCCGGAAGATTGGGGTATATTGGTACTCAGCACAACCTGCTGACGCTTATAACCAGGTGTATCCGCATTGCTGATATTATGGCCGGTCGTTAACAATTGTCTTTGCGCGGTTAATAAGCCTGTAATACCAATGTCAAGAATACTATTTCCCATAATTAATATCCAATTCTAAATATCTAAAAACATATAAGAGTTGTAACGGTAAAATGATAAAAGAATTAACAAAACTTTCATTCATCAAATAAATTCACGATTCCGCAATGTTTCACTATTAAGTATTCGAATCAACTTCTCGGCATACAATGGATCAGTTGCATATCCCGCACGTTGCAAACCATTTGCAAATGAAGCAGCGTCAGTGGACTTCAATACTTTTGCATAGCGCGGGTTATCTAATAGCAAATTGGCATAGTCACTAAATCCCTCTGCATAAGAGTTATAAGCACGGAACTTTTCAACCATTTTCTGGGGTAAGCCGTTGACGTATTCGGTAGTCACTTTTTCCACAACATCTCCTTTCCAATTTGCACCGGCTTTGATCCCGAACAGGTTGTAGCTCGGACTATCATCTGCATGACGAACCTCATGTCTACCCCAGCCGCTCTCCAGCGCAGCTTGTGCCAGCATGAAATGCGGTGGAATGCCGGTTGACTGTGAAGCTATCTGTGCATGCGACAAAAGTTTTTCGATAAAATCTGTTGAATGATTGGATGATTTCTTTAATTGTGCCTCCAGCGGGTTTGGCACGAGAAATACGTCAGCAGATGAATTCATTTTCCCAGTCGGCATCGATGCATTCGATGAATTCAGCGCACTCGGCCATAACTGTTCAGATTTATCATTGGGGTGACCATCTTTAACCACAGCCCGTTGATTACTGGAATTAATCGCTGACATAATAGCATCTGTATTACTTATTGAAGTTTTTGATTCAATTGCATTATTAGCGCGAGTCAATTGCTGCACCATTATGTCGGCTATACCAATTCCTTTGGTAGCTAAGTGTTGTGATAATTGTTGATCATACATCTGTGTAAAAAACTGTGTTTGCTGACTATCAAACAGCCCATCTTTCGGCGTTGCCTCACGCATACTTTTTAGCAACATGTTCATAAACAATGCTTCAAACTGTTGTGCTGCTTTTTTCAAAGCCTCATCTGGATTCTGCTTGGCCATTAAATGCAGATCATCAATGCTCTTGGCATCAACTGCGAGCTTACTAGAAATATCCGGTGAGATAACCATATGCTTTAATCCAGTAATTAAATAATTTCCAACTCGGCACGCAACGCGCCTGCTGCTTTTAGCGCCTGTAATATGGACACCAAATCTTGTGTTGTCGCACCAATCGCTGTCAAAGCCTTAACAACTTCTCCAAGATCCGCGCCACTCGGCAATAGCATTAAATTCCCCTCGTCAGTACGTATTTCAACTTGTGATCTTTGTGCCACCACTGTTTCACCACGTTGTGCAAACGCTCCTGGCTGACTGATTACAGGTTCTGTATTGATAATTATTGATAAATTACCATGCGCAATTGCACTCGTTTCGAGGGTTACTCCTTGATTCATTACTACCGAACCAGTACGTGAATTTACAACAACTTTTGCAGATGCTTTTGCAGGCGTTATATCCAGACTTTCAATCTGAGAAATAAACGCAATGCGCTGACTATTATCAGCAGGTGCCCTTACCTGTACCACTCGGCCATCGATAGCTGACGCAGTTGAAGGATGAAGTCCATTAATGGCTTCGACAATACGATTAACCGTCGTAAAATCCGTAGAATTCAACTCCAGATTAATAAAATTTCCTTGCCCAACTGTTGTTGATATCTCCCGCTCCACGATAGCTCCGCCAGAAATACGTCCAGCACTGAGATGATTAATCTGCACACTGCTCCCTGCATTCCCGGCTCCAACACCACCAACCAAAACATTTCCTTGCGCCATTGCATAAACTTGATTGTCAGCCCCTTTCAGAGGCGTCATTAGAAGCGTCCCTCCACGCAAACTTCTCGCGTTACCCATGGAAGACACGGTGATATCAATTTGCTGACCAGGTTTAACAAACGCAGGTAACGTCGCTGTTACCATCACAGCAGCAACATTACGTAATTGTAAATTGGTACCAGGCGGCAAGTTAACACCCAATTGACCTAACATATTGATAATACTTTGTACTGTAAATGGCGTCTGGGTTGTCATATCACCACTACCATCCAAACCCACAACCAATCCATACCCTATCAATTGATTGTTGCGTACCCCTTGAATCGATGCCAGATCCTTGATGCGATCGGCCGCACTAATTCCCGGCACCAATAAGCCTATCACAAGAAAAAAACTAACAATTATGTTATTTATTCTCATGATCTTATTCACTTATTCTAAGGATAAGCATATTTTAAGTCTCAGACAATTTAGAATGGTGTAACGGACAGGAAAAATCGTGACAGCCATCCCATTGTTTGCGCCTCATCCAAATAACCATTAGCACGATACTCAACACGCGCATCTGCAACTTGTGTTGAAGAAACGGTGTTCGCCATGATATGAACTGGATTCACAATACCAGAGAGTCTTATATATTCTTGCCCCTGATTAATTCCGATTTGTTTTTCGCCACTGACAACAAGATTTCCATTTGGCAATGCTTCTATAACAGTTACCGTAATCGTACCTCTAAAATTATTTCTACTTGAACTTTCACCTTTTCCATCAAAGGTATTGTTTGAATTTGCTTCAACTGTTGCGTGTTTCGTTAAAAGGCCTAAAGGAATTCCTAAAAGGCTAGGTACTGAGAAATCAATACTTCCAGAGCGATCGACATTACTCCCCGAACTCTTGCTAGCATTGGTTGTTTCATTCAGATTAACGATAAGGGTATCGCCAACACTCCGCGCTCTTCGATCTTCAAATAAGGGGGTATAACGAACTCCACCTGTTGTGCTATGAATAGTCTGAAAGATAGCTCCATTAGGGTGACTCGCTACCGCCGCATGCTTTGGAGAACGAAAGGTATTGGGCTGATGGGTGGATGTTGCCGGTGTCATCGCACAACCTGATACAAGTAGAATGAAAATCAATGTATACGTATACAAGAATTGATTTTTCATTTTCAGATTGTTATTAATCATCACCTCACTCCAGAAAGCCCATTCAATTATAATTGCGCCAATTTCTGCAACATCTGATCTGAAGTTTCAATTGACTTGGAATTCATCTCATACGCACGCTGAGTTTGAATCATGCTAACCAGTTCTTCCACGACATTCACATTAGACGCCTCAACAAAACCCTGCTCTAGAGTTCCTAAGCCATTAGTACCTGGAGCATTCTGATTGGGTGTCCCGCTAGATGCGGATTCCATATATAGATTCTCGCTAATCTTTTGTAATCCTGCCGGATTGATAAAATTAGCTAGTTGGATATTACCAACTTGAACTGGGGCTGGTGATCCAGCCACTCCCACAGAAACAGTACCATCACGCGCTACAGTTATACTGGTAGGATTTGGTGGAATTGTAATCGCTGGTTGGATGGCGTATCCACTAGACGTGACAACCTGACCATTCATATCTAATTGGAGGGCTCCATCACGAGTAAAGGCTGTCGTTCCATCTGGCATTAAAACTTGAAGAAACCCCATACCTTTGATGGCAATATCCCCCCTATTATCCGTTTGTTGAAGTGGCCCTTGAGCAAATACACTTTCTGTCGCAACTGGTTTAACACCTGTGCCTAATTGTAGGCCAGATGGTAATTGGGTCTGTTGAGAAGATTGAGCACCTGGTTGACGCAAAGTTTGATACATTAAGTCTTCGAAAACTGCTCGAGCACGTTTAAATCCATTCGTACTAACATTCGCCAAATTATTTGCGATGACATCCATTTTGGTTTGTTGCGCATCAAGACCAGTTTTAGCAATCCATAAGGAACGAACCATAATCATTAACCTCTTAAATTTATTTTTTGTTTAAACTCTTAAGACCATTATTTGACTAGCCTGTTGTGCATTTTTCTGTGCGTTCTCAAGCATTTTCATTTGCATATCAAATTGACGGGCGAGCGCTATCATACTCACCATTTCATGTACAACATTCACATTGCTACCTTCCAATGTTCCATCAACAAGCTTAACTTTAGCATCGACTGCCGCAACCCCGCCATCTTTAAGGCGGAATAAACCATCAGCTCCTTTGACAAGATTTTCTTCCGGCGGATTTACTAGCTTAATTCGACCCACTGAAGCCACAGTATTGGGCTGTGGAGTAATCGGCACAGAAGACACGGTTCCATCAACACCAATTGTAATTCGAGTTTCTGGAGGAATCGTGATTGTACCGGTATTACCTTTTACTTTAAGCCCATTATGCGTTAGTAAAAGACCATTGGGGCTGACTTGCAAGTTGCCATTGCGTGTATAGGCTTCTTCACCATTATCCAGCTGCACTGCAATCCATCCAGAGCCTTTAATTGCAACATCTAGATCGCGACCGGTTGTTTGTAATGTACCAGTTGTAAAATCCGCATGAATTGTTGAATCAACCACGAAAGCACGTGTCGGCAATCCGTCGCCGAATATCGGCACAGCGCGAAATGCGTTGTTCTCTGCCCGGTAGCCTGTTGTTGCAGCATTAGCAAGGTTTTGAGCAACTGTAGCCTGTTGATTCAGCGTATGGTTTGCTCCAGTCATCGATGTGTAGATCAGTCGATCCATGAGTTTTTACTCAGTTATGGTGAGAAAATTAAAGATTAACCAGTGTTTGTAAAACAGCATCCTGAGTTTCAATTGATTTGGCATTCGCTTGATACATGCGCTGCGCAGTAATCATTTTCACTAATTCACTCGTTAAATCCACATTAGCATCTTCGACCGCAGAGGCCTGAAGTGCGCCCAGTGTTCCCGTTTTTGGCGGGCCCACCAAGGCTTGACCTGAGCTGGGTGTTTCTATCCAACGCCCATTACCAACAGGATTTAAACCTTGTGGGTTGACAAAATTAGCCAAAACAATTTGTCCCAGCGATCTCGTTTGCCCATTACTATAACTCCCTTGAATTAAGCCATCAGGGGATGTTGTAAAACCAGCCAATCGACCAGAGGTGTATCCATCTTGGGAAATTGCATTCACACCAAACTTAGATCCAAATTGTGTGGCTGTCGTCAAATCCAAAGAAAAAACTAAGGGAGAAGCTGCGCTAAGGCTCGCATCAATGGTTGCCAGATCGACTGACACATTAAAGGGCGCAATAGGAGCAGTCAATGCGCCGTTATCATCAAAAACTAATGCTTTTGAAGCTGCACCGTCCAGAGTAACGCCGATAGGTACGCCCGCCGCTGATGTCTCACCATCGACAGTTGCATAGGCATTCCATGTTCCCGCTGCAGCTGTTTTCTCAAAAAAAATAGAGAAAAGATGTGCATTACCCAAGCTATCGACAATCGTTCCAGATGTTGTGCTTGTATAGCTTTTTGGGTTATTCGCATCAAAAGGAGTCACTGTAGGTACAGTCTCACCTGAATTCAGATTCATACCCATTGTAAAAGTTGATGTAACTTGAGGCGGAATATCAGCGGTATTTAATTTCAAATTGGTTGGTTGACTGGCAACGATTTCTCCATTTGAATCTGCGATATATCCGGTAAGATTCGCCGCATTGGAATCGGTAAGAAACCCGTTGCCATCAAGACGGAACTGCCCATTCCGGCTATAACTGACAACACCTGCTTCACTCATACGAAAGAAACCCTGCCCGTTTATTGCTATGTCTAATGGATTATTGGTCGGTGAAATATTTCCTTGATTAAATATTTGCGCAACAGTTGATACTCTTGAGCCAATACCTACCTGAGTCTTGGAAGAACCCGCGCCATCTAATGAACTTGCAAAAATGTCGGTAAATTGAGCCTGGGATTGTTTATACCCAGGGGTACTTGCATTGGAAATATTATTTCCAATGACATCCAGATTTGTCGACGCAGCACTTAGACCACTTAAACCTTGCTGAAAACTCATATTGTTCTCCTAATCAAAATACCTGTTTAATGTCAGATAAACTGACCAAACCTAATTTGCCCATATCGAGCAGTGTGCCCTGCTCTCCGTGGGAAACGCTACTTACCGAACCTAATGAAAGCGTATTGACTTTAATGTCTTTTCCACCTTGTTTGGCACTCACTTCAAAGGTATATTCTCCATCCGCAGCCTTTGCACCACTATCTGTTTTACCATCCCATCCGATCGTGCTAATACCTGCTGGCCACCCTTTAAGATCTTCTATTTTAAGATGTTCCATATTGCGAATGGCGACTCCATGACTATCCAATATCTTTACTTTGATTTCATCGACCGGTTGAGCCAATTCAATACCAGCAATGGCTGCTTCTTTCTCTAGCTGCATAGATTTTCCTGGAACAAAAACATCACGCCCTATCATTCCCGTCGCTTCAATTGATTGGCTATCTTGATAATCGGAAGACAAAAGTTTCAGTGTTGTATTCAATTTATCGATGCCTGACACCGTACTAATCTGTGCCAATTGACTAGTAACCTCTGAATTATCAAGAGGTTTCAGTGGGTCTTGATTTTTCATTTGCGTCACCAGAAGCTTTAAGAATCGATCCTGGGTATTCTCAGCCTCCTTTTTAGCAGTGATCCCTGTCGTTGTAATCGATGATGATACTGTTTGAGAATTGGTTGATGGGACTGAACTCATCTTGTACTCCTTTATTGACCAATGGTTAGAGTCTTTTGCAATAGTGATTTGGTGGTATTCATCATATCGACACTGTTCTGATACGAACGTGATGCCGACATCATATTGACCATCTCATCGACGACATTAACATTAGGCATCGTCACAAACCCTTTTTTATCTGCTAGCGGATGTTGAGGCTGGAACAACTGTTTCATTGGAGATTGGTCGTGAATGACTCCAGCAACTTTAACGCCGCTTGCGCCATTCGCAGCCGCCTGTAATGTACTGAAAATCACTTGACGTCCCCGATAAGGCTCGCCAGTTGAGCTAGTTACACTGTCAGCGTTTGAAAGATTACTAGCCACCACATTCAAGCGTTGGGATTGTGCTGACATGGCTGAGCTTGAAATATCAAATACGTTAAATAATGACATGATTATCTCTCCTGCATCGCCATTGTTAAGTTTCTAAATTCATTACTCAGAAATGTGATACTGGCATCGTATTTGATTGCATTGTCAGCAAATCGCGTTCGTTCCATATCCATATCTACAGTGTTTCCATCGGCACTGGGCTGTAAAGGAACACGATATAATAAGTTGTCACCAATAGCACCTTGCGCAGCGGAATTAATATGCATCGAGGATGTCGTATTTAAAACCACTTTATTCAGGTTCGTAGTCAATGAAAACTTTTCATGTAGTACACTGGCGAAATCGATATCTTTCGCTTTAAAATTAGGCGTATCTGCATTGGCTACATTGCTAGAAAGTAACTCTTGCCTGGCAGCTCGTAAGCTCAAGGCTTGATGATGAAAATTTAATTCTTTATCAAGTTTGCTAATCATTTTCTATACACCCTAATCTAAATAGCTTTCAATTCACTTATTAGCACTTAGCATGCCAACTATAATAAATGTTCTAACAACGAAGTCAGCCCGCAAAAAAGGCTTGAAATAGACGCTATCTTCGAGCGTAACTTGTATTACAGTTGTTTAAGATATCTGTGTGGCGGCAATAATTGCCGAGAACGGCAAAAATGAATGGTTAAAATAAATCTATGATACGTTGCTTAGTGTTAATTCTCAGTCTGCTAATGCTTGTTTTCACTATTCCGGCATATGCATCAAAGCACAGAGCTATTGCGCAACATCAAGATATTGCTTTGATTAAAAACGCAATTGAGAATTTTCTATACAACAATACAGCCACGTTATCCGGGCAAGTTATCGTGAACGTGGGTCAGATTGACAGGCATCTTGCTTTACCGCAGTGTCCGCATCTAGAACCTTTTGTTCCAACTGGCGGGCGTTTATGGGGAAAAACCTCTATCGGGGTTCGCTGTGATAGTCAGGTTGCAACATGGACTATCTATGTACAGACTGAAATAATTGTAATGACAAATGTGTTACATATCGCACGACCCGTCACAGTCGGGCAGACAATCACCTATGAGGATATCGCACCACAGAATGTTAATTTGGCACAGATGCCGGAGGGGATATTCACGGATGTCGCACAAGTAATCGGTAAAGTAGCCACCACTAACCTTATTGCCGGACAACCATTACGTCCACAAATGCTGCGAGCACCCTACGTAGTCATACGTGGCCAAACAGTAAATCTGGTCGTTCAAGGACGTGGATTCAGCATCCGATCGGAGGGCCAAGCGTTAGCAGATGCGGCAGAAGGGCAAGTTGTTCAGGTTCGCAATAAATCCGGACGAATCATGAACGGATTTGCGCGCACCAATTCAATTGTTGAAATACAACCATAGCATATTAGCCAAAGTGCTTCCATTGTTATCAGTTGAGTGCTATTTGCTCTCACTTACGTAAACATGTGATCTTAACCCTCGATCAGACTTATAATTAAGATTCATTCAATATCCAAAAAACAAATATCTTTTTACACAGTGACAAATATAGATCTTACCGTTGAAATAAAAAGAATTCTGGCTGACGTACTCGGATTGGAGGGACGTCTCAATGCGATGAAATCGGATACCTTGTTACTCGGAAATATTCCTGAACTTGATTCCGTAGCAATCGTTACGATTATCCTGGCTTTAGAGAAGAATTTCTCCATCTCGATTAAAGATGACGAAATTAGTGCGAGAACATTTGATACGCTCGGTGCTTTGGTTAATTTTTTAGAACAAAAATTAACCGATAAAAATCATCTATCGATTAATACTTGAATGATGCAGATTGTATTTGAATAAGAATACTGCATAATTGCTGCATCTAATTCAGAATAAACTGGACAAAGCATTGAAATTACATCCTGCAAATTTTGCTCATCAATATATTTTCACCGGTTATGGGGACGGGCACCTATCGATTAATCAGATTCGTTACGAAAAGAACCTGATCGTTATGCCCGATCGCTTGATCGAAGACTGGCCGGTACTGTCAATTTCACAACTGGAAGTTCGGCATTTTGAAATGCTAATACCCTATAAGCCAGAAATTATCATTCTCGGCACAGGCATTACGCATAAATTTCCTAGTCAATCCGTTCTAAGTCAGATAACCAAAATGGGAATTGGAATCGAAGTGATGGATACAAAAGCCTGCTGCCGTACTTATAATATCCTGGTTGAAGAAGGGCGGCGTGTTGCTGCAGCGCTGCTGATCTAGTTTCCATCACTATAAAAAAAGCTCAGAATTTATTTCGTCGTATTGTCTAAACTAGTCAGGTCCGTCTTAAGTAATGCAATAATTCGTTTCAATTAAATCGCAAATTTAAAAAAGAAATGGCCATGACAATTATGATTGTGATAAATTCATGGTTGGAAAGTCAGATATAGTAGAATTGGCTTCCTTCATAATATTAATATAGGAGTTAAAAATGAATAAATTTCTTATCGCTGCAATCGGTTTAGTCTTTTTACTGGGTTCTTCTGCCGCTATGGCCAGTGGAAACAAAGAATCTGCACTGCCTCCAATGGCTGCACAGGACATTCTAAATCAAATGGGATGCGACGGTAAAAAAGCTGGCGAGAAAATTAGAGATCGTGTTGACGGTGAAATGGTTACTTGCCCAGCTAAGATTAAACAACCTAATTTTGGCAAATAATAATTACAAGCAAGTCGATTGATAGGTCAAGTAAGATAGGTGAAGGTTATTTTCATCTTCCACTCAAAATCGGTTTCAATGAATTGAGTAGTAGAAGTAAATATTTCGAGGCTATCGGCTTGGCCTATTATTCTGCAGTGAGCCCAGAGTATCAATCTAAAAAATAGGTTTAAAGTGTGGATTATAAATACAAAAAAATGGAACACCTGCTCCGATTTTTTTGAACAATCAACTCAATGACGCTTTAACCTTCAGAATGTTAAAAATATTTCATAGCATTATCTTCCGCAACCCATAACAAGAATACAAATTCTATATTATTATCAATAAATTGTTCATTGTTTCCTGATATTATATCTTAGAAAGACTCTTTAACTTTATGCAAATAAAGAACTAATTCAAAATTTAGATAGCAATGCTCGAAAAAATGTGGCAAACTATCCAGCAAATAATATCCAGGTATACAATCTATTCCTTTTGAATTATTTTTAATTTCAAAAATTAAATACCGGCAAGTTAAGATTATTTATTTTAAATACTAAAAATAATCTCGCATAGATTAAATACTCTTAACTGATACTCTCCTCGCTCATAACGAAAATATTTAAGTAGATTAAAAATGATTTGCAATTTCGGTCAATTGGAGAGAAGAAAGAATGAAACAGGTATTTTTATTATTTTGCGTCATATTTTTTTATACCAGTAACACCCTAGCACAGAAAAACAACCTAGATATCAAATCGCAAGCTGCGCTGGTTTTTAATGCGCAAAATGCGCATGTGATTTATGACAAGAATGCAGACAAGGTAATGCCTATTGCTTCTATCACAAAATTAATGACCGCCATGGTCACGCTTGATGCACGCTTGTCTCCGAATGAAAAGATCACGATTACGAATGCTGATATCGACAAGCTAAAACACTCATCTTCTCGATTGCCCATAGGCAGTAGTTATCCTCGTAACGAATTATTACGCTTGGCACTGATGTCCTCAGAGAATCGCGCCGCAGCAGCACTGGCTCGAACATATCCCGGCGGCACCAAAGCATTCGTTAATGCCATGAATCTAAAGGCTAAGAAAATTGGGATGACCAACAGTCGTTTTGTCGACTCTACCGGTTTGAATAGCAACAATGTAGCGACAGCACGTGACCTAGCAAAATTGGTTTCCGCTTCAAATAACTATGCTGCCATCCGTGAATTTTCAACGACATCACAGCATTCCGTATCACCCGGCATTAAGCGTGCTCAATTACAATATGTCAATTCAAATAGTCTGGTGCGCAACCAAGGATGGGATATCGATGTTTCAAAAACCGGTTATCTCAGTGATGCGGGGCGCTGTTTGGTGATGCAAGCCAAAATTTCTGGCCAGCCCGTAGTGATTGTTCTGCTGAACTCCTGGGGCAAAAACACCCGGATTGGCGATGCCAACCGCGTAAAAAAATGGATAGAGAGTAACCAGGGCCGCAGGCAAGTATAAAAATTCCAGATTCTAAGTCAGATTATAAACTTCGCTGTACTTACGCTTAAGATAATCAACGAAATAATCCGGATTCAAAGCTTCACCGGTAACGCGCTGAACAAGTCCCTGTGGCGAGTACAATCTCCCCTGACGGTGGATCTTCTCATTGAGCCAGTTCTTAATCGGCGCAAAATTACCTTTAGCAATATTTCGCTCAGTATCGGATTGTTCCCTCAGTAGCGTTTGGTAAAACTGACACGCATACATCGCACCCAGTGTATACGAAGGAAAATACCCAAACGCTCCCCCGCTCCAGTGTGAATCCTGCAATACGCCGAGCGCATCGGTAGGCGGCTGTATTCCCAGATACTTCTGCATCAATTCATTCCAGATGTGCGGCAAATCATCAACCTGCATCGAGCCATCAAACAACCCCTTCTCGATTTCATAACGCAAAATAATATGCAACGGATAAGTTACCTCATCCGCTTCAACCCGGATAAATTCCGGCTTACACGTATTAATCGCGCGATAAAACGAATCCACGGTAGCAGATTTCAGGTTATCCGGAAATGCCGCGCGGATCGTCTCGAAATAATGCTGACAAAAAGGCTTACTCTGCGCGATCATGCGCTCCCAGAATAGCGACTGGGATTCGTGAATTCCCATCGTCAGTGATTCCGAAGCCGGCAAATCGCCTAGCTCATGCGGGCGGCCTTGCTCGTAGAGCGCATGACCGGTTTCATGGATTACCGCATATAGCGATTCGACAAAATTATTGTCTTTGTAGCGCGTCGTAATGCGCACATCGGTCGGATGACTGCCACCGCAAAAGGGGTGCACCGACACATCCATACGACCTTGCTCGAAATTGAAGCCAATATCCTGGCTGATTTTACGCGCCAAAGCCTCCTGCTTTTCCAGCGCAAACTTACCCTGCAGAAAAGTAATATCCGGTTGATAAGAATGTGTCCGAATGGCATGAATCAGCGGGATCAATTCCTGCTTCAGGTGCTCGAATACCGGCGTGATCATGTCCATTGTCGTGCCGCGTTCAAACAGATCAATGTTTGCATCGTAGGGCTTTAAATCCGGCGACACACACTGCGCCCATTCTTGCTTAAGTTCCAGAAAACGTTTCAGCACCGGCGCAAAATCAGAAAATTTATTCTCCTGCCGCGCCATGACCCAAATGCTCTGCCCGCGCGAGCTTAACTCCGCCAGCTCCTGCACCAGCCGCTTCGATACTTTGGTTTCAAGTTCATAACTATGCAGCGCTTCACGAATATTGCAGCGCTCCAACTCACTCAAAGCATCAAAATCCTTTTCCTTAAGCTTGCTCAAGCATTCTCCCAGTGCAGAATCGGTCATACGTTCATGAATGACACCCGCCAGTGCCGCAATCTGCTTGGCACGCGCCTCACCGGCACCCGGCGGCATCATCACTTCCTGATCCCATCCCAATGTACTCATTACACCGCTTAAATACGTGATTTCTTCCAATTTCTGGACTAAATTTTGATAATGCTGATTCATATATCATCCCTTATTTATTCGAAACATCAGCCCTGCTCGCGATCTACCTGATTCCAGGGATAGCACTAAAATCACAAGCCCAGTATCATACCAACTTTAACACCAATCATTCACACCGCCATGCTCTGGATAAAATCACTGCACATCATTTTCATGGTCACCTGGTTCGCGGGACTATTCTATCTGCCACGTCTGTTTGTCTATCACGCTCAATGCGATGATCAACTCGGCAAGGAACGCTTCAAAATCATGGAGCGCAAACTCTATTACGGCATCATGACACCTGGCGCGCTGCTGACGGTGGTTTTCGGCGTATGGTTATGGCTGGGTTATGGTTTCTCCGGTGTCTGGTTATATGCCAAGTTGGCTTTGGTTCTAATACTGATTTACTATCATTATTACTGCGGAAAATATGTCAAAGCGTTTAAAAATGATGCCAATCAGCATAGTCATGTCTTTTATCGTTGGTTTAATGAATTCCCGGTGTTAGTTTTGTTTGCTGTTGTGATATTAGTAGTGGTTAAACCGGATTTGGTTTCGATGGTTTCCGAGCTTTAGGATTCCTCATGTACGTTCGGAATGACAGCCTTTTTATTTCGACAGAAGGAAGAAATCTACTACTTAGGGTTTATCAGAAATTCAGCGATCAGATTTACACTGCCAAGTAAGAATTCCTGTTTGAGATGACTTGGCTGGCACGTGCAAACAGGATTTCTGCGGGCATGGCCTTTTTTGTCACCAAAAATGCTATTTTGGCAGAAAGATTCCTCGGGGGAAAAAACTCGCACCAAGAGGAGCAGGCTCATGACCAGGAAAATGCTATTGGTCCATGCGACAGATGTATCAGCACGCTTGGCCCGAATTTTGTTGAGCCGGTAACCATTCTTTCCTTGGCAAAACTTTCCTTCAATCGGAATACGCTCGCGATATTCCTGCCGACATTGTGCTTTCAAACGCTTCAATTCATCTTTGTTTTCAAAGGCACTCTTTGGCGGACACTCCGGTGGCTTGCTTGTGAAGCGGGTATGATTGCGTTCCAGATAGGGTAGCTGCGATTATCACATGAACTATATAGCGTACCAGCAATGACGACTTCAAAACAAGAGAAGTAACGTTTTTTGTAGGCTTCAACTTGCGCTTCAAGATCATGGCCTTCATGCTGTGAACCCAGTGCAGCTTGTCGACATGCGCCAACCCTTGTCCCGTCAAACTCACGCTTATCTTGGCACCAAATCAGTTTCTTGCCTTGCTTTCTCCTGATAATGGGACAACGATACGGCTGACTGATACTGACAATGCGATCATTACAGCTTCTGGTGTTGGTTCTGTACATTTCATATTTTTGTCGGTAAAGATGGGGCAGTGCCCATTAGCAGCGCAACGACCAATTGGGTAACGGTATGGGCATATCAAGCGGGAATTCTGTCAGCATCTGCAGTATGCGGCGCCTTCTTAATTTTGCCGAATGGTGTGTCTGAATTCCAGATAAACTGCCAATGGTAAAGAAAGCGAGAAGTCCTTTATGCTTGAAAGTCTTTATCACGCCGGATTGTATACCGTAGCGTTACAGCCCGAAATTAATGCCGCACATCCATAATCATTAATTTGACTTGGCTTCTAACTGTTACAAGCGTTCAAGCAAAATCCGCCTGATTTCTTCATCCTTCAGAATGATGGGGTTGGTTTTCATGCTGCTGCCGCGGCAATTGGCGATGACTTTATCGAATGCGGTTTCTTGTAAGTTGTAATGTGCGAGGCGTGGCAAAGCAAGTTCGTCGGTCCAGGCTGTCAGCAGGTCAATCAAAGCAGTAAAGGAAGCTGCCGATTTTGAGAAATGTTTTTGGCAGAGAATTTCAGCGACCTGAACGTATTTTGCCAGTGCGCTGTTGTCGGGTTCGCGTGCCAGCATGCTGTGAATGTTGATTCGCGTAGCCGAAGCGACTAGAGTGCCGCAAACAACTCCGTGCGGAATCGGATAAAAAGCACCGAGTGGGGATGCCAGGCCATGTACCGAACCCAGACCAACTTGCGCCAGCGTAATGCCGGAGAATAGGGCGGCGTAGGCCATCTTTTCGCGATGTTGTGCAAGTTCCCCTTCCTGGCGATAGAGCGGAATCAGTGCGTCGCGGGCGGCTTGCAAGCCGCTAATCGCCAAGGAATCAGTGAATGCATTGGATTTGAGGGAAACATACGATTCCAGCAGTTGGGTCAACGCGTCCATGCCATTGGCGGCGATTACGCTGGGCGGGCAACTGGCAAGTAAATCCGGGTCGACAATGGCATATTCGGCGACCAGTTTGTCATGGCGGAAAGATTTCTTAAAACCGTTTTCACCTTGCACGCTGAGTACGGCGTTTTTGGTTGCTTCGCTGCCGGTACCGGCGGTCGTTGGCACGGCGATGAATGGTATAGAGGGCCCTTCGTAGGGCAATTCCGGGCCGACACCTTCGAGATAATCCATCACGGAGCGCTGCACTTTGAGTAATCCGGCAATCGCTTTGGCGGCATCCAGCGCGCTACCGCCACCAATCCCGACCACGGCATCAAAGGTGTCATTGGCATAAATTTTGACGAGATCATCGATCAGAGTGGGGGAGGGTTCGTCGGCGATTGTGCAATGTTGCCAGTTGATCGCATGCTGCTTGAGTTGATCGATAAAAGGCTGCCAGTGGTTGGAATCGGTAAAGGATCGGGTTCCTGTTATCAGCAAGATTCGCGATCCATAGCCCGCAATAATATCCGGTACCTTACTTAAGCTGCCTGCTCCAAATTCGATGCGTGGCAATCGGGCGATGGAGAAATTTACCATTAGCTGTTTACGACCGGATATAGACCTTGGTAGGCGACACCTTTGCGCGGCTCAACCATCCAATCCGCCACGGTATCTCTCCATGCTAGATAATGCGAAGTTTCTTTATGCGCAGCAGCATCTTGTTGGGTTTTATAGGCTTCGTAAAATACAAACTTTGCCGGATCTTCTGTAGACTGTAGAATATCAAAACGAATGTTACCCACTTCGCGAATCGAGTTTTGGTGGTTTAACCGGCAGGCTTCCTTGAATGCTTCTACTTTTTCCAGTTTAACTGAAACAGTGACGATCGTTACATGCATGATCTTAATCCTAAATTAATTGTTACGAATTAAATACCCTGAAATTTTCTGTATCCGGTTTTTTTGACTGTGTTTTCATCATACACCATCAGTTTTCCAAGCGACTACTGCATCGTTTTGTTTCAGTCAGGAGATTTTGATTGAGCGTTTATACAATCCACTTTGCTGATCATTGAAAATGATCGTGCAGTGGCCACAATATGACAAACTGAAGAGAAATTACGAAAGTATGGTTGCCATGGCTTGGGGACATCTGCGGCTACCTATGTGAAATGTCAACAGATCCTAAAACGATAAATCTGTACATTTTGGTAACAACGGGATAGGCCGCTCTATCGTATTCCCTGTCCCTAAACTTAGGTCGTCAGTAATTCTGCAACCACGACCAACAGAAATGTCTTGATGTAGAAATAGAGAATAACTATCTATTCTTCAGAAAAGTAATGTTAGAATTCTAACACTCAACTGATTAATCCAAGCCAGGAGTCTGTCGAACTTAAGGTCAATCTACTGCGCTAGTGGGATAACGGCTCATATATCCTCAATTTCTCGTTGCGTTGATTGATTATGCGCCTAAAAATAGAGAAGATATGCACTCACTCTCCCACTAAGCTCCCTACAATTGCTTAAGTCAGACAAACTCCTAGAGACCAATAAATGGATTAAAAGGTTTTGACAAGGTTCGCTTTCCTTGGGATTACTATGAAACTGACATGTATGAAATTGTACTTATGATTAACTGACCAATCACTACAAAGGATAAATAAAATGTTTGAAAGCTTAAAAAACCTGTTAAAACATTTTACAGGCAGTCAAGAAACAGAATCTACAACATCAACATCAGCCTCAAGCAACCAAAAAACAGAAGTAACCTCGAAGACTTCTAGTGAAGATAGCTTACAATATATTACGTTAGGAAAATTCAACTTAGGTATTGGATCTATTGGACCTGATACTCGTAATGATATTGATCAGACAGTGTTAAATGAAATGTATCAGGCCATCGCAATCGGCTTATTTAATATCCCGGTAAACGGTTCAGTGCCAGAAATCTGTGTTGACGGTCGTACCAATAAAAGTGGCCATCGTAAAAGCGCACCTTGCGCGGCGGGCGGTACATTAAGCGTCGTGTACGGCGGTGATCTTGGAAGCAACTCAGCTAGCATCGACCTCACTGAGGTACAGTTAACTGCAGAAACTATTAAAACACTTAAGGGAAAAGGGCATCAAGCCGGTGTTCATGGTGATGATCATAGTGACTGCGGCTGCGGTGCATGTGCCAAAGCACCGACGATTTATCAGCATATCACGGAACGCATCAATGATCTTGCAGCACTGATCAGCCAACTCGGAATTACTATTACTGAATCAGAAAGGGACTCCATTGTTCAGCAAGCCAAGAATCGATTAAATCAAGCTGGTTTTTTTGCGGAAAACAGAGCATCGGTAGTTCAAATTGCTCGGGATACAGGTGCCGAATATGAAGAATTGGTGGGAAAACACAATGAACTGGGCATTGCTTTAAATACACGAGCAGGTACAACCGTAGACCGTTCTGCCATTCGATCGAAGTATGGCCCACAATACGACATGTTTGTAGTTGACGCGTGGGCGTTTGGCAATGCTGCAAGAGATATCAACTCAACCGGCCATGAAGCAGATGAGCAACGCATCGCCAAGGCAATTACACTGCAAAATGTAGCCACCGCTTCCATTCTGGGTCACGGTTCTTTACGTATCATTCCAATCGCTTAACACAAAGAACTATTCAGACGCAACTCTATTTCTTCTGTAAATTGTGGAAGACTCAAAAATTGCGTCTGATATCGAGAACCTTTGAATAACCATCATTTCAAATGCGACAAGGAATCGATCAGGAAAAGGTTTCTCATTATATTCGGAATGACAAATATGGACATTGGAGATTCAATGGGTGAAAGCAACACTTAAATTGTATAGTTTACATTTTGGAGTGAGCTCATGAATTATCAACCCT
>NZ_JAIEME010000107.1 GCF_019752415.1 Nitrosomonas sp. | reverse complement strand
ATTGTATCTGTAGCGACTCACACCTGATCATACAGTTCGTTGATTGACTGAGGGCGATCCAATGCATTAGTGATTGATGGCGGTTTATATCGTCCAAAGCCGTACTATTTTTCTCGGATGACTTCCAGATCGCTTATACTATCTATTCACAAATATATTCATATATTAATTCAAATGTATGTCATTGCATGCTGAGACTATTCGAATGCGACTATTTGGTGGGCCGTTATCCGCTCGCCAACTATCTGAAATTATTGGTGTCAGTCAACCAACGATCTCCCGCACTCTGACCGAACTTGGCGATGAAATTGTTCGGATTGGCGCTGCGCGATCTATTCATTACGCGCTACGCGATGCCACACGCGGATTCCCGGACTTCCCGGTCTACCGGGTCGATGCAGAAGGCCGGATACGTCAACTGGGAATGTTGATTCCAGTGCGTCCGGAAGGGTTCGTTATGTGCCAAGAGAACGGAGTCACTCTCCATAGCCACGGTTTGCCATGGTGGTTGTTCGACATGCGTCCCCAAGGGTATCTCGGTCGAGCATACGCTGCTCGTTACGGCGCTGAACTGGGGCTTCCGGAACGGCTCACAGACTGGGCCGATACCCACGCCTTGCGAGCGCTGCTTGCGCATGGCCATGATGTGGTAGGGAATCTGCTGCTGGGCGATATTGTGCGGGATCGTTTTCTCGCCGCTTCCGTTCCCGATCCAATCGAGGAGAAACAAAAGGGCAAAGCATATATTCGGTTGGCAATAGAAGCCGCTCGCGGTGAGAAACCTGGATCGTCAGCCGGAGGCGAGCAACCAAAGTTCACCACCTTCGCCATAACGTCCGATGGGGCTAGGCACGTCATCGTGAAGTTCAGCGAGATGGAGGAAAGTCCTGTGAGCGAACGCTGGCGTGATCTGTTGCTAGCCGAACATCTCGCGCTGGATACGCTCCGCGAAGCCGGTGTCCCTGCCGCCAAGACACGGATAGTGGATCACGGCAGCCAACGTTTTCTTGAAGCGGAGCGTTTTGACCGTATCGGCAACTTGGGCCGACGTGCACTATGCTCCCTAGCTGCACTGGACGCCGAATTCGTTGGGGCAGGAATAGGTGGTTGGCCCATCATCGCCCGCCGCCTGGCGGTTGACGGCCAGATTCGTCAAGAAGCAGCGGATCGCGCAGATCTCTTGTGGGCTTTTGGCACCCTGATCGGTAATACCGACATGCACAGCGGCAATCTGTCATTCGTCTCCGAACATGGCCGCCCTTATGATATCGCACCGGCTTACGACATGACGCCGATGACCTTCGCACCGCGCAGTGGTGGCGGGCTGCAGGACACCATGTCCGGGGCCAGCATTTGCGCTAGTGTGACCAACGAAACCTGGCGATACGCTGAACAACTGGCTTGTGTGTTCCTTGCTCAAATGAAAGCGAGCACAGGATTCAGCCACCGGTTCGGATCGTGTATCGCCGCACTCGAGAACCACATCAAGACGGCCAGTGCTAAGATTGACCGGCTAGGATGAATGTGTACCTTTGCACGGCTACGATCCTAGGGTAATCACACAATACGCCGATCCGTGCCATTCAGACCGCTTATTATCAACAAGCGAAGAATCCTTCGCTGCCGGAAACCTTGCAAGCATGCGCCCGCGAGATTGGATTGAACGAAGCAGTTTTTATCGAAGATCTGAAAAGTCCGGCGATAGAAAGTGAATTACAGCAGCAAATGCAACGAGCAAGAAGCATGGATGGCTATTCCTATCCGTCTTTGCGGCTGGTCATTAACAATACCGTGTTTCCGATTGCTATTGATCATTGGGATCATCGAACTATGCTGGGTGAGATAAAAACAATCGTAGCTGTGGTGACTCAGACCTGATCTGACAATTTCAGAAATTAATTGTCATTTAGCTGATATTGGTTGGCTGAATTCGATTCATTGCAGGCATTTGTTCGAGCCTAAAACGGCTCACCAATTCGGATAAATCTAGTAACTGGAATATCGTGATCTCAATTTAATATAAGAACAGTTGTGTAGCCATGACCAAGTCACTAAATTTTCCAAATCTTTTTGGTAATCTCGTATAGAAGTTCTGTTCTTTTTTCCAGTGACTCCCGGCTAAAGGCGGGCACAGGACAAAATTGTAAGCCTGATTCATCTATAAACTTATTCATAGCAGAATTGGATTTATAAAAATCGTTAAGTAAAGTCTGTGCGAGGTAGGGAGCATTACCTGTATATGTTCTTAGTTTTTCACTATAACATTCTGAACCCGATGATTGGTTATCTACGCCCTTGAGTAGTAGCAATCCTCCAAATCGATTACGTTCATTTTCAAACAATTCTTCATCGAATCCACTTTCATTCATAAAAAGTGCACGGCTTTCATTGTTACGGGCGAGGATATGCTCTATGTGGTAGGAATTATTTTTTCCTGTACCACGAACATAGTTATATAAGGTATCTCTGAGTCCCCAGTTCAAACTGTCGGCAATAAACACTTCAATTCTGGAAAAAAAATATCGAAGAAAAGTTGTGTTGTAATCACCATATCCAATTTGTTTGAATTGTGCAAAGGATAATAAAGTCTGATTGTTAGTATTGCGACGAGAGTTAATTTCTACAATCACCCTCTCATCAATACGTTGTTCGATTTCCTCTGTTGGACAATTACGCAGTAAAGAATTTAGTGTATATAATAATTCTTGAAACTGATTGCTTTCATAGGAGCGGTTAAGCTGAAGCATTACATAAGCGCGATCAACTGCTCTTGATACAGCACGAATCTTGCACTCCTCAGATTTATCATTAACTCCACACGTTGCGAGCGCCAGCATGATGTGCCCGTCCATACGATTAAGCTGAGAAAGGTAATAACATTCAGGTATTAAAGATTGTAGATCTTCTCCGAGTCGGCGAAGCTTAAGAAACAACTTAGCATAATAGCTGAAGGGACCTTTCAAGAATTCCTTAACACCAATTGTGTTTGTCTTTATATGAAGTATGTTGTTGCAAGTGTCTTCAAAGATAACACGATGATAGGGGCCATCAAACATTTGGCCTTGCTTCCGAGTTTCTGAAAAGTGAGCGCGCAAGTAAGTACGAAAGAAATCATCCACTTCATTCTCAGACCTTAACTCAAGGTCCCGCAGGGATGTGTCCCAGATATCTGCGTATTGATCAACTTCCGTTTTGTCTATTTCTCCCAACAACTTACCTTTTAATATTTCATATGACTGCAAACGCTTTCCACGATCATTGATTACTTCAAAGATCATAGGAACATCGATTGGGTCAACTTCTAGATTGATAATGACAACTTGACACAGGAAATAGTAGATAAAGGTGTCGAGCTTGTGTCTAGATGTCAATCTTGCGGATAACTCTTTTTGGAGTAATGCAAAAT
Source organism: Nitrosomonas sp. (assembly GCF_019752415.1). Classification (GTDB taxonomy): domain Bacteria; phylum Pseudomonadota; class Gammaproteobacteria; order Burkholderiales; family Nitrosomonadaceae; genus Nitrosomonas. The sequence goes on along the minus strand of NZ_JAIEME010000107.1, from coordinate 21,479 downwards.
TATCTATCATATGCCGAGCCGTGATTCCATCACTAATCAGATTTTCGGATGATGCACCACCGGAGAATAATGCTTGCATTAACGCTTCACGCTTATCGTGTGCCATCCAGAATTGTTTCTTACCTCCTACTCCGACACCGACTATCTTCGCTTTTAACCAATCACCTAGATCTGGAGAATTCAAGCATTCAACAGTGCATAGCCGATATAAAGCTAGTAGCATCAAAGTAAGTGTAGTAAGTCGCTGTTGACCATCGACGACGAATGTTCGTTTATCTGTATTGTTCTTGTTCGTGATATAGGTGTTCAGGTAATACCAGGGATATTTCGATGAAACATTTAATTCTGAAGCATCTAGATCCTTGTGCTTGGCGTAGGATTGCTCAAATTGGTAGAAAATGTCATCTAGCAGTGTTTTTACTTCATCGTTTGTCCATTTGTACTCTCGCTGGTAGAAATCAATGTAGTAATTTGTTGTTGAAAACAACTTATTAATATTCTGTTTTTCTGGATTTACTTCCATGCGATATATTGCTCCATTTATTTTAGAATCTGCATTACTTATACAATCATAATCTGCTATCAATTATGATTCATTATCTCCCCGTTTAAGTAATGCGGGGGCTTACGAATACATTTATTCTTGAAAGATAGTGTCAAGAAACAGTGAGATGAATTATATCGATAAGATAAGTGTAATGAAAAATTAGGTCTCGATAGTTTGTTGCGACAGAAAACAAAAAAGCACCTCAGAAGATGCCTTGGTCGTTATTATTTGACTTCCCGCTTCAGGCCCAAACTGCCCCTATTGAACGGCTGCTTTTGGTCGGAAGCGGGTATTTCAATCACGCCAATTATGATTTCATTCAAAAGAAAAAAATTTCTTCAATTTATCCATGAAGCTGCCTGAGTTTGCGTGGGCTGTTTCATTTTTGTCGGCCAATAAATTTTCCAGGGTTAGCTGATAAATTTGCGACAGTTGCTCGATGTCATCGACTGCAACAGACTCGTTCAGTTTGTGAATCGTTGCATTGAGCGGGCCGAATTCGATTACTTCCGGGCAGATGTCCGCGATAAACCGGCCATCGGAAGTGCCGCCGGAAGTGGAAAGCTGGGGTTCGAGGGTGGTGACTTGGGTAATGGCGCTGCTCATGGCGTTGGCCAATTCACCTTTAGGCGTGAGAAAAGGTTTTCCTGAGAGTTCCCATTCTAGTTCATAGTCAAAACCCTGCCGGTCAAGAATTTCATGCACGCGGGTTTTTAGGGATTCTACGGTGCTGGCGGTTGAGAAGCGGAAATTGAATAATAAATTCAGCGTGCCGGGAATGACGTTGGTGGCGCCTGTGCCGCCATGAATATTCGAGATATGCCAGGTTGTTGGCGGGAAGTATTCATTGCCCTGATCCCATTCGGCTTGCGCTAATTCCGCGATGGCCGGCGCGGCCAGATGGATCGGGTTTTTTGCCAGGTGCGGGTAAGCGATATGGCCTTGTAGGCCTTTAATCGTCAGATTTCCGGACAGAGAGCCGCGGCGGCCGTTTTTGAGGGTATCTCCTAGCTTTTCGGTGCAAGTGGGTTCGCCCACAATGCAGTAATCCAGTAATTCGCCGCGTGCTTTGAGCGTTTCAACCACTTTAACCGTGCCGTCGACTGCGATGCCTTCTTCGTCGGAAGTGATCAACAGCGCAATCGATCCATGATGATTCGCATGGTGTGCGACAAAAGCTTCGATGGCGGTGATAAAGGCTGCGAGCGACGATTTCATGTCGGCGGCGCCGCGCCCATAGAGTTTGCCATCACGGATGGCGGGGGTAAACGGATCGCTGTCCCATTGTTCCAGCGGGCCGGTGGGCACCACGTCGGTATGTCCCGCGAAGCAGAGCACCGGAGCCGTATTGCCACGGCGCGCCCAAAGATTATCGACTTCGCCAAAACGCATTTTTTCAATATGGAAACCGAGCTTTTCCAGGCGCTCGATTAAAATGTCCTGACAACCGTCATCGGCAGGTGTCAGTGAGCGGCGGGAAATCAGTGTTTGCGCGAGTGCCAGTGTGTCATTGGACATGAGATTTCTCCTGAATTTAAGTAATGAAATAGTTTTTATAGCGTGAGTGTATGAATTACACAACAATATGTCCATAAAACTTTTGGGTTAATGTAGGGATTTACAGGATTATCCTGTAAATTTGAGGCCGTAAGCTATTTAACAGCCTGTCAAACAGACGCCGGACTCTACACAGCTGATTCATGTCTTGCACTGTTGACATGGAATGTGCGTAACTTGATTTGGGCTTAACTCACTACGGGGAAAATCATCATGCTTATGTTTCTCTTTTATGTCATCTTGCTGCTCGTTGCAGTCATTAGTTTAATTCTGGCAGTTCCAGTCATACGCCGTTTCCTGGTTTCCAATCAGATCCTGAAAATTTTTCGCAAAATGCTTCCGCAAATATCCCAGACGGAACAGGAGGCATTGGATGCGGGCACGGTTTGGTGGGAGGGTGAATTATTCAGCGGCAAACCCGACTGGAAAAAATTGCTGGCTTATCCGAAGCCGCAATTGACGGCGGAGGAACAAGCTTTTCTCAATGGTCCGGTTGAGCAATTGTGCGCGATGCTGGATGAATGGAGGATTACGCATGAATTGAAAGATTTGCCGCCGGAAGTCTGGCAGTTTATCAAGGAAAAAGGCTTTTTTGGTTTGATTATTCCCAAACAGTATGGCGGTTATGGGTTTTCAGCGCTGGCACATTCCGAAGTTGTGATGAAGATCGGTTCGCGCAGCGGTACGGCGGCCGTAACGGTGATGGTGCCGAATTCATTGGGACCGGCTGAGCTGCTGTTGCATTATGGCACTGAGAAACAGAAAGAATATTATCTGCCGCGTCTTGCCAAGGGTCTGGAAGTGCCGTGTTTTGCTCTGACTTCACCGGAAGCCGGTTCCGATGCCGGTTCCATGCCGGATTTTGCGATCGTATGCCGGGGTGAATATGAAGGCAAAACCGATGTCCTGGGCATGCGGGTAACTTGGGAAAAACGCTATATTACCCTGGGGCCGGTTGCGACCATTTTAGGACTGGCATTCAAGCTGTATGATCCCGAAAAATTACTCGGCGGGAACGAAGATCTCGGTATTACGCTGGCGCTTATTCCCACCAATACCCCGGGGGTGAATATCGGACGGCGGCATTATCCGCTCAATGGAGCATTCCAAAATGGTCCGAATTGGGGTAAAGAAGTATTCATTCCCATGGAGTGGATCATCGGCGGGCAAGAAGGGGTCGGACAAGGCTGGCGCATGTTGATGAATTGTCTGTCAGTCGGGCGCGCCATTTCGTTGCCAGCCACCAGTGTGGGCGCGGCAAAATTGGCAGCACGAACCGCTGGCGCGTATAGCCGGGTGCGCACGCAATTTAAAACGCCGATCGGTTATTTTGAAGGAATCGAGGAAGCACTGGCGCGGATTGGCGGCAATACCTACATGATGGATGCCGCGCGGGTTATGACAGCCGGTTCGGTGGATCTTGGCGAGAAACCCTCGGTGGCTTCGGCGATCGTCAAATACCATCTGACCGAGAGGGGGCGTCAAGCGGTTAACGATGCCATGGATATTCACGGCGGCAAAGCAATCTGTATCGGCCCGAGAAACTATCTGGGGCGCACTTATCAACAGATTCCCGTCAGTATCACCGTGGAAGGCGCCAACATTCTGACGCGCAACATGATCATTTTTGGCCAGGGCGCGATCCGTTGCCATCCGTATCTGTTAAAAGAAATCAATGCAACGCAGGATAAAAATCCGGATAGCGCGTTGCTGGCGTTTGACGAAGCATTGATGGGGCATGCAAAGTTTACGCTGCGTAATACCGCCAACAGTTTGGTGTACGCGTTATTCGGTGATTATATTAAAGACAATGCGCCGGAAAACAGCACCCCGGAAACGGCCGTTTATTATCGCCAATTGGCGCGTTTCTCGGCCAGCTTCGCCTTTATCGCCGATGTCGGGCTGATGCGATTAGGCGGCTCACTCAAACGTAGAGAAAGATTATCCGCCAGATTGGGTGATATTTTGAGCATGCTTTATTTGTGCTCGGCGACACTGAAACGTTTTGAAGACGATGGCCGTCCCAGTGCTGATTTGCCGCTATTGCACTGGTCGATGCAGGATGCCCTATATCAAATGCAACAGGCTTTCGATGAATTTCTGACTAATTTCCCCGGACATATTGCAATGGTCTGGTTGCTGAAAGCGTTGGTTTTTCCGCTCGGTAAACGCTGCAAGCGGCCTGCTGACGACCTGGCGCATGAAGTTTCCCGGTTAATGATGGAACCGGGTGCTGTACGGGATCGATTGACGAACGGGATTTATGTGCCGACAACGGCTAACGAACCGATGGCGGATTTGGAATTGGCCTTGCAATGTGTTATCGAGTGCGGGGCGGTTGAGGCCAAGCTGCGAGAAGCCACTAAGTTACGTCAGATTACTGCGCGAGGCGATGAGAAAATTGCGCAGGCATTGGCACTTAAAGTCATCACTGATGCAGAAGCCGACTTGCTGAATAAGATGAAAGATTTGCGCGGCCGGGTGGTTAAGGTGGATGATTTCCCTTCCGATTTTGGTAAGGAAACCAAAACCGCTAGTAACGGAGGCGGCAAAGCAACCAGAAGTGCAGTAAATAGTGATAAAAATACTGCTGCTGCCAAGCGTGGTGTTGATACGGGCAGTACGGCCAGCGAAAGTACAGAGAGTGCTAAGATGACCAGTGAAAATAAGGATACGGTGGAGTAGGGAACTACTGATTGATTCGTCGCACCGGTGAAAGCAGAGGCCCAGTTTGTTGATTCTTCTGGATTCCGGCTTTCGCCGGAATGACACATTCCTAATAATTCATCGTTGGAATTTTTAACTGAAGTAAAAGGGAAAGCTATGCAAATTGAGCAAGACCGAATAGCGAGTGTCATTCCGGTGGAAATTGCAAAAACATTGGATGGTCTTTTTAACGAGCGCGTGCAACGTTCGCCGCAAAAGGAAGCTTATCGCTATTTCAATCCCATTAGCGAGCAATGGAGCGGCTACACCTGGGAGCAGATCAATCAATTCGTTGCCCGTTGGCAGGCTGCGCTGGTAAAAGAATCACTGGTTCCTGGCGACCGGGTAGCGGTGATGATGAGGAATTGCCCGGAATGGGTCATGTTCGAGCAGGCTGCGCTGGGTCTTGGACTGGTGGTAATTCCTTTATACACCGATGATCGAGTTGAGAATGCAGCTTATATTATCAATGATGCCAATGTTAAATTGCTGTTGCTGGAGAACTCACATCAATGGCAGCAATTTCTTAGCATAGACAATCAGATAGAGGGATTGCAGCGGATCGTTATGCTGCGCCCTTTTGAACCAGGCAGCGTGGATACCTGTGATAACGTCCGTGTTGTATCAGCCAGAGATTGGCTGCCAGCCCATGCGGGTGAAGTCCAACATATCAATAATGATCCGCAGGCTCTTGCCACCATCATTTATACATCCGGCACGTCAGGCCGCCCCAAAGGGGTCATGCTGAGTCATCACAATATATTGACTAACGCTTCGAGTTGTTTGCAAGTCATACCGGTATTGCCCGATGATCTGTTACTTTCTTTCCTGCCTCTGTCACACACTTTTGAGCGCACAGCAGGTTACTATGTACCGATGATGGCCGGCGCCACCATTGCTTATGCACGCTCGATCCAGCAATTACAAGAAGATCTGTTGACAATCCGTCCGACATTATTGATCTCGGTGCCACGTATCTATGAAAGAGTGTATGCGGGCATCCGTGCAAAACTTGCTGACGGCCCTGCGTTTTCGCGCTGGTTATTTAATTTTGCAGTAGACGTGGGCTATAGCCGTTTTGAATGTCAGCAGGGAAGGGGATACCAACGACTGTCACATGTGTTGTGGCCACTATTAGAAAAACTGGTGGCGGATAAAGTGATAGGTAAGTTGGGTGGGCGGTTACGGTTTGTGATGAGCGGCGGGGCTGCGTTATCCGCTGAAGTTTCGCGCATTTTCATTGGTCTGGGATTACCTATTCTGCAAGGATACGGTATGACTGAGAGCAGTCCGGTAGCTTGTGCCAATCGACTTAAAGACAATGTACCGGCCAGTGTCGGTTTGCCTATTCCCGGAGTCGAAGTCAAGTTGGGGGAGAGTAATGCACTACTGATCCGTGGCCCTAATGTCATGCTGGGGTATTGGAATAATCCGGAAGCAACAAAAGCAATTATTTCCCCGGATGGCTGGCTGAATTCCGGTGATATTGCATCAATTGATGAACAGGGTCATGTAACCATTACCGGACGCTTGAAAGAAATTGTTGTGTTATCTAACGGTGAGAAAGTGCCGCCAGCGGATATGGAAGCAGCCATTATGCGTGATCCGCTGTTTGATCAAGTGATGTTAATCGGTGAAGCGCGTTCTTATTTAAGTGTTTTGGTTGTTTTGAATCCGGCCCGGCAGAAAGATTTCATGACACAATATGGCCTGGATAACAATCTTGATAATGAACAACAAAGACAACAAGCTGAGGAAATTTTATTAAACAAAGTCGCGCACCAAACGAGCGAGTTTCCTGGCTATGCCAAAATACGCCGTATTGCAGTCATTCCGGAGCCCTGGAGTATTGAAAACGGTTTGTTGACGCCCACTTTGAAGTTAAAGCGAGCGAAGGTGCTGGAGAAATATAAGGCGGAAGTCGATAAACTTTATACGGGGCACTAAACTTTGTTGGAAAACTATCATTTAACTTAACCCTTGCTGTGGAGGAAGTGAATCGATGGCAAAAGACACCAGTAAGTTGGATAAAGTGGTTCTGGAAGCACGCTTGAATGCAGAGAAACGTGCCAAAGGATACCGGGAACAGGCACTTAAATTGTTTCCTTGGGTGTGCGGTCGTTGCGCACGCACGTTTGATCACAAAAACTTGCAGTTGCTGGAAGTGCATCACAAGAACAGTAATCATGATGACAACCCGCTCGATGGCAGTAATTGGGAACTACTCTGTACCTACTGCCACGAAAATGAACATTCCAAACTTAAAGATTCGATGGGACGTGTTGATAGCGGGGGAACTGAGACAATTGCCACGTTTAATCCGTTTGCCAATCTGAAAGATAGGCTCAAGAATAAATCGTAATGCAAGAAACGAATAGTTAATAAATAGCCGTTTTGGCTTGCCTTTAATATCACAGTGTAGTTGCTTTATTGCTATAAGGGTGTACTTCACGGCAGTCATTAATGCCTAAACCATAGAATTTTGAGCCATAGACCTTGTGGTGCATGCCTTCTCAAGCGATGGCTTTCTCTCAATAAATACAGGCTGTGAGCTAGGAGAATTGTTTGAAATCACTGCATTCATAGCGCTTCCATGACGACTGCCAGCCCTTGCTTAACCCCATCGTTAATTTCCTATGAGCTATAATGTCATGACGCAATCAAGGAGAGCAGCTTGTTTCGGACACGTGATGATCGCAAGATCAGTATTATTGGGGGCTTACTACTGCTAGGATTGACGGTGACAGCAGGTGTCGCTGTCTATAGTGCCATGCAGCATCAGATTGAGTCTGTACTCGGTAGAGGCTTGGGTGTTGCCTTGCAAGGCAAGGCATTGCTTATTGAAAGTCAGGTTGAAAAAAGTGTCGCAGATACGCACGCATTGGCTCTTCGCCCATTCCTGATTCAGTCCATTCAGGAACTCAATGCCGAACCCGAGGATGAACATGCAATGCATAATCTGATGCGCAATGTCAATTCATTGCCGGATGTCGGTTTTTATGCCGCAATTGTGTATGATTTACAAGGCAAGGTACTTGCCCAAGTGGGTAATTTCTCTAACAGTAAAGGGCAATCCTTGCCGCTGTATAAATATTCTCAGACTTCCTTGATATGGGATCAGCAATTTATTCTACGTACCAGCACCGATGTCCTGGATAGCAACAAGCAGCGTATCGGCAGCATCACAACAGAAAACACATTGCCGCAATTATCTCGCAGACTCAGTGAAATACGATCGATCGGCGAAACCGGGGAGTTTATTCTATGTGCACCACCCGCACATGATGCCCGCGATATGGCTTGCCTGATTAGCCAGATTGATGGAATAAAATTCAGATACATGGAACGCGTGGTAAATGGCGGCATATCACCGATCAGCTATGCGTTCGATGGAAAAAGCGGTGTCATCGCAGCACAAGATTACCGTCAAGTGCCTGTCATCGAAGCTTATGCGCCATTGAAGGCAATCGGCCTCGGCATGATTCTCAAATTGGATGAAGAGGAGCTGTTCAAATCCGTCAAAGAGGAATTGAAGAAAATCATTCTCTATATCGCGGGGTTGATTGCTGCGGAAATATTGTTATTGAATTGGTTCGTGCGAAAACTGATTAAATCGGAGCAGGAAGCGTACATTGCCAAAGACAGGGCTGAGCAATTTTCCATCGAATTAAGTCATAAGGAAATCGAACTGCGCGAACGGTTAAAGGAAATTACGTGCCTGTATGAAATTCGCCGCAATATTGGGTTGGAATTATCGATGGATACGATGTGCCAGATTATTTTCAAATATCTGATACCCGCCGTTCAATACCCGGAAATGGCTACGGCTGTTATTGAACTGGATGGATGGCGCTTTACTTCGGGCAAATCTGATCCGAGTTTGGCGCATCAGGTGCTATCAAAAACCAGAGTTGCCGACAGATCGCATGCACAGTGGCGAGCCGAACGAGATCCCGGTTGTACTTGCAGATCGGAAATCAGTGTCAATGGCAAGGTTTGTGGTCAATTGCGCGTATTCTATCCTGCCAATAAGCCATTTATTTTATTGGAGGAACAGCGACTTATCAGTGCCATAGCCAGTGATCTCGAGAGTTGGCTGGAGCGTAAGCGTTTGGAACAGGCACTGATCTCGGTTGCAGAGGACCAAGCCCATACGATCGGACAAGAGCTTCACGACAATGTTGGTCAGCAAATAGCTGCCATCGGTTATCAGGCCAGGGCGCTGGAAAAGAAAATTTATTCTACTGGCGATAAAAACATGGCATTAGTAGCAGCCTCTATTGCCTCACAGGCGCAAATTTCAGTGATTCAGATCAAGCAACTTGCACAAGGATTACTGCCTTTTGAGCTCGAAGCCAATGGCTTAATATTTGCATTAAAAACATTAACTGAAAGAGTCGCATCCACTTACGATATTATTTGCAATTTACAATGCGACAAGGGCATTGTCATTAATGACAATAATCTTGCATTAAATTTATATCGAGTAACGCAGGAAGCGATCAATAACGCGATTCGCCATGGGAAGGCTCAGCGCATAACTATCACCCTCACCTTGCAAAATAAAACGTTAAGCTTATCGATTTACGATGATGGCAGGGGCTTCCCGGGAAGTATTGACGCACCTCCTGCTGCAGGAATGGGGCTAAGAATCATGCAATATCGCGCAAAACAACTCGGTGCTAAACTGGAATTTCTGGCACGCCATGGGGGCGGCACAGAAATTCTCTTGGAAAAACAGATGATCTGATGTCAACAGAAAAAGCGAAAGTAATGTTGGTCGATGATCATGCCATGTTACGGCACGGCATAGCGATGATGATCAATCTGGAATCAGACATGGAAGTGGTCGCCGAAGCAGGCGATGGTGCTGAGGCATTGGCCATACTCAAGAAAAATACTCCTGTCGATATTGTGTTATTAGATGTCACACTTAAAACCGTATCTGGTTTCGAAGTCATAAAAAGTATACACGCCTTGATTCCCGCTCTTCCTATCCTGTTTCTGTCCATGCATGATGAGTCCGTTTATGCTGAACGCGCTCTACGGGCGGGTGCGCTCGGTTATGTGATGAAACAAGAATCTGGTGAAATATTACTTGCTGCAATCCGGGAAGTACTCAAAGGCAACATTTATTTAAGTAGTCCAATGCAGGGAAAATTGTTGAAACGAATTGCAACAGGAGGTTCAGAACCGGAACAATTAATTAACAAGCTCACGCCTAGCGAGTTTGAAGTATTGCACTTGATCGGACAGGGACACAGCAGTCAAGAAATAGCCAACTTACTTTGCCGCAGTATCAAAACAATTGAAACCCACCGTTTCAATATCCGAGTTAAATTAAACTTGAAAGATGGCGCTGACTTAATACGCTATGCAACACGCTGGATTTCTGAGGAGCATTAACAGCCTGTCAAGCTTGCGCTTTCATCACCTCGCCATCACTAAGGAAGTTCTGACTAAGTTGATTGCATTCATGGTTCGACAAGCTCACCACGAACGTAATCAATATATTGCCGTTCGTCTTGAGCCTGTCGAAGGACTTAATCAGAATTTCCGTAATAGTTTCCCTTAGTAAAAAACAATAGTTTCCCCAATAGTCAATGAAGCAGTGACTTCGATAATATGGCACCAATGACATATGACTTGGAGTTACAACGATCATGAATATAAAATTGAATAGATACTTGACAATTCTACCGATACTTTCACTATTAGTCGCTTGCGCACAGCTCGGCCAAATGAGTGTGTTGGATATTGAGCATCAAAGAGTGGCACAAAATGCAAAAACATACGACGAACATAACAAACTGGTCGATTATTATGACAATTTAGCCAAGGAAACGGCATCCAAGTTGACGGAAATGAAAGGGTTGCTGAAAAATTATGAGGATCATAGCTATTACTATGGCAGGGGGGGGCAGGATTTCCAGTCTCATACTGTTGCCAACATCCGTTATTACGAGCAAGCTACAAAAGATGCCGAAAAACACGCTGGTTTCCATCGGCAAGTAGCTGCGGAATTACTAAATCGTGAGTATGCAAAGCCGGCCGAATCACGCGATCAACCAAATAACGCTCAAATAAAAGCAAAGATGAGTTCGGATTCCGGTGATCTGAACGAATCAGTGATCAAGGCTCAGTAAGTGAATGGCGGGGATTTTCTCTGCCATAGCATGACTGACCGCTTATCAGAAGCTTGTGGGATGTGGACGCGCCAATCGTCCACACCCAGCATTCTCTGAAAATTTTCAGCCAATTTCAAGAACCCACAAAATCCCATTGATTGCCAATTATCTGCGTGTCGAGAAACTGAGGATTCAGTGTGGAGTTTGCTGCACGCACGGTTAAGTGCGTAGCCGTATTCAGAAAATGAAGTTCACATCAAGATTGTTATGCGTCATAACGAGTAGCGCTCTATTTCTCTCTACTTGTCCAATGGCTAGTCAGGCCAGTAAGCTCAAGGATTTTGTGAAGGATAGCAGAATAGAATTAGGCGGCTGGATTCACGGTGGAGCAACCCTCAATCCTAGCCAGGCAAATGGTTTTAATGGCCCGGTTATTTTTGCTGACCAGGCGAATCGGTTCCAACTGAATCAATTTAATCTGTTTGCGCGGCGCTCTGTTGTGTCAGAAGGAAAGGTATGGGATTTTGGTGGGCGATTTGATTTCATGTTTGGGACGGATGCCATTTTTACGCAAGCATTTGGTGTTCCAACTTTTGACGTCAACTCCGGAGAACCTTTCAAGAGAAGCAATTGGGACCTGAATCTATGTTGCGACTCCTCACGAACCTATGGGATCGCGCTGCCACAAGCCTACCTGGAGACTTACGTTCCTGTTGGCAATGGTCTCAATGTTAAATGGGGGCATTTCTATACTCCGACCGGTTTTGAGACGGTTCCTGCACCAGAAAATTTCTTTTATACCCGTGCATACACATTGAATGTCGGAGAACCGTTCACGCATACAGGCATGCTGGCAAATTACACTGTCAACAAGAACTGGCTAATCTTAGGCGGCCCGATTACCGGTAGCGCCAATGGGGGTTGGGATGGGGGTTGGGATAAACAATTGGGTAACTGGTCTGGAATTGCCGGTTTTACCTGGACCAGTGATAACCGGGCGACCTCATTCCACTTCTCCGGTACCTATGGCAAGACCTCCACGCGTAGTGCTGAAACCTGGGCTTTTTACAACATAGTTCTGCAACACAGGCTAACACCCAAAACTCTTTTGGTTTTTCATCATGTCTATGGTCATGCCGGGGGCGTGTTGCTGAATAATCTGAAGCACTCCAATGTCACACAAGATGCCGAGTGGATCAGCGTTATTGCACATTTATACTATGACTTGACCGATAATGTATCGATTGGAGCACGCGCCGAATGGTATCGCGACCAGGATGGTTTCCGGAATCCATCACCTTTCCGGATAGCCGCAGCTACCAATAGGGTGAATGGAACGGCAGTGAGTTATGCAGGGAGTCTCAGCGATGTAACCATCACGCCTGCTGATTATTATGATGTAACTGTTGGATTGAATTGGAAAGCAGCGAAATCCTTAAAACTCAAAGAAAAATTCTTACAGAAATTGAGTATACGTCCAAACATTCGCTACGACAGAGTGGATGCTTACCGTTCGGCAGCCTATCGACCATTTGCTGATCATAAAGATCAAATTCTGTTTTCTCTTGATTTCTTGCTACCGTTCTAACTCTGTTTTGTGTCTGTGACAACAGAGCACATCATCAAAAAAAACTCCAGCCAAAACTGGAGGTATCAAAGAATAGCAATAATAGAGACTTAGACTACAAAGGGCACATCAAAATAAAAAAGGTTTACTGTACTGCTGATTCATCCAACTTAATTTTTGCTTTATTGAATTGTCTATCTTGATCTGTCGCTGACATTTTCTTGTGTAATTCCACTTGCTCCAAATCCTCGGCTAATTCCTTCTTATATTCACGAATATTGGCATGCAGATGCGAATTAAGATCCTGACCTTGTCTGCCATAGGTATAAGGATGTGCTTCATATTCGTCCAGTTCGTGCTGAGAAGCTTCCAATTTCTCAGATACTGTTTTTGCCAAACTTTCATAATAATTTGCCACTGCTGCATGATTGTTTGGATTAATATTGCTGGGAACTGCAGGCGCTTCGGCGAGTACTGATGCCGAAACAGAACCAAGCAGTAGAGAAGCAATAATTTTTAATTTCAGTGCTTTCATTGTGATTTTCTCCATAAAATAAAAATTCAGTGTTGCCATCTTAACGAAGGCAACACTGAATGACTATTGGGGAAACTCTGGTTTTTGGCTAAGGGAATCCATTAGGTTGTTTTTATTACATGATATTAGATGAAGGGATTGTGGGCGTGCCTCGCAGATCATCGGAATGGTTTTGCCAGCAATTTCGGTGTTAAATATGGGTTCAAAGAAATCTATCCTGAGATACTAGATCGCTTCTGAAATGTTCTGATGATTGATTTTATTAACATCGGATCAATCCGCAATCATTTGTGCCACTTCGAGAATACGTGAATACGAATGTAGCCTGAACTAGGACTGATCTCGTCATTGACTTAGATGCCGAGTATCGTATTACAGCGAATGATTTTCTGTCCAGATACTTTAGAGTATTTGGCCACCGCAATGATATTAAATTTCCATTAGGATATAGATCTGGCGTGTTGATAAAACCAAGACGGATCTGTAATGCGTTGTATTAAATTGACAGACGGATATAATGGGCTTTTCAAGCAAACAGGAATCTAGTCATGGCTAAATTAACTGATGTTACTGGAATTGGTCCCGCCACAGTCAAACTGTTATCTGAACACAATATCAAAACAGTCGAAGCGCTGGCTTCAATGAGTCTGGCAGAATTGCAGAAAATACCGGGGATGAGTGGTGATATACGTGCACGTGCAGTCAAGAAGGCCGCGGTGGATTGTTTGCGAAGTATGGTGACCAAGCAGTCAAGCGCGTCGACCAATAAGACTCAGACAGTTGTTAAAAAAGTTGCGATTAAGCAGCCCGTAGTTAAACAGTCTGCAGCTAGCCAACCTATCATTCAGACTGAAATGGATGAAGTGAAGGACAAGGTTAAGGATAAGAATAAAAAGAAAGATAAAAAGAAAGATAAAAAGAAAGATAAAAAGAAAGATAAAAAGAAGTCATAGCTAAAACAAGTACTCTGATAAGCTTTTTTCAGGAAGCTTACTAGAATTTTGATAAATCGTTGGGTCTGACTAAGTATTCCAGCTGCGCCTGAAGCGGGTTTACTGTAATGGCGGCATTGCCGTAATTTAGTATGGCGACTGCTGCGGTAGTCAGAAGTTTGCCGGAACTGCTGACAGGTGGCGGGTCTTTGGATAGGTAACAGAGTAATTGATCAAGCCCGGGATTATGACCAATGATGAGTAACGTATGAATTCCTTCGCTGTGTTGATTAACAAGGGAGCGTAAGTTATTCAATGATGCCTCATAAATCCCGGGTTCCCAAAGAACATTTTTCTGGGGTATGCCCAGTTCCTTTGATACTAATTGGCAGGTTTGTTTTGCGCGCAACGCAGGTGAGCAAACGATGCGGTCTATGCGATATTGTTTCTGCTTTAGCCATTTACTCATGAGTTTTGCGGCTTTTTCCCCGCGAGTTGTTAAAGGCCGATCAAAATCAGATCTGTCTTCTTCCGACCAGTCTGATTTCGCATGGCGCATGATGATCAGTTGATGTTCTTGCATAAGTCTGTTATGAAATTCCTTCGTTGATTCACATATTATCATTTCTATGACACCAAACATGGATGAACCCTACGCCGCCATCGATTTAGGCTCAAACAGTTTTCATATGATTGTAGCTAATCTGGTGGATGGCCGCCTACAAATTATCGATCGCATGAAAGAGATGGTTAGGTTGGCGGCAGGCTTGAATAACCAGCAGGAGTTGTCGCAAGAATCCATGCAGCAGGCGCTTGAGTGCTTGCAGCGATTTGGTCAGCGCATCCGGGATATTCCTCGCATGAATGTTCGCGCTGTGGGCACCAATACATTACGTCAGGCACGAAATGGCGGGGATTTTTTGTCGCAGGCTTATAGCGCATTGGGTCATCCGATCGAGATCATCGCCGGGCGCGAAGAAGCCAGGCTTATCTATTCCGGGGTTGCGCACAGCTTATACGATGATGTCAATAAGCGCCTGGTTGTTGATATTGGCGGTGGCAGTACGGAAGTAATCATTGGCTGCGGGCTTGATACGTACTATACCGATAGCCTGTATATGGGGTGCGTCAATGTGCAGCAGCGCTTTTTCGAGGACGGCAAGATAAAAGCCAAGAAAATGCGTAAGGCAGTTTTGTTTGCGATGCAGGAACTGGAATCGATCGAAACGACTTATAAGAAAATGGGGTGGGACCATGCGCTGGGATCTTCCGGAACCATTATGACCATAAGGGATGTGGTACAAGCGCAAGGCTGGTGTGACACTGGCATCACCGCGTCAGCACTGACACGGCTCATTGAATCACTCATTGCTATTGGTGATAGCGCATTGATCGATTTTGAAGGCTTGTCCGAACGCAGAAAACCTGTGTTTGCCAGTGGTGTGGCGATATTGTATGGAGTATTTGAAGCCCTGAATCTGGAGAAGATGGCTATATCCGAAGGTGCGCTGCGCGAAGGCTTGTTGTATGACCTGATTGGCCGGGTACACAATGAGGATATCAGAGACAAAACCATTATGGTTGTCGCGCAAAGATACAGTGTTGATATGGAGCAGGCGGATCGGGTTAGGGATACGGCGGAGAATCTTTTTCGTCAGGTAGAGACCGATTGGGAGCTGGACGAAAAAACGGATTTGAAATTATTAGAATGGGGAGCCCTCATTCACGAAATCGGTTTATCGGTTGCGCATAATCAGTATCACCGGCATGGCGCTTATTTAACGGCTAACTCGGATCTGGCAGGATTTTCCCGCCAAGAGCAAATCAAGCTGGCAATGCTGGTTCGAAGTCATCGCAGGAAGTTTCCACTGGAAGAATTCGAGCCCATAACCCCGTCTAGAAGGGTTTCTATTATGCGGCTTTGTATTTTGCTGAGATTGGCTGTCGTTCTGCACAGAAGCCGATCCAATAGCAATCTTCCAAAAATACGTATTAATGTGAACAAAAACAGAATTAATTTGGATTTTCCACCCAATTGGCTGGATAAACATCCTTTAACACTCGTTGATTTAGGTACTGAGCAAGATTTTTTGCAGGTTGCTGATATTAAACTGACGGTCAACTATGACAAGCCGCAATAATACTCCAACAAAAGCTGTTGTGCCGAACGAGGTTTAGAAGCTCCGGGTTTTAAACGTTTATACGAACCATCGCTTTGTAGTGACCAGGCCTGCGTGTTGTCCGAGAGATAACTTAATAATCCATATTTAATCACGGTGTCACTGGTACGTTTTTCTTCGATTGGGAAACACACTTCCACCCGGTAATGTAAATTGCGCGTCATCCAGTCAGCACTGGAGCAAAATACCAATTCTTCACCGCCGTTATGAAAATAATAAACGCGGGTATGTTCCAGAAAGCGGCCTACGATGGAACGTACATTAATATTCTCCGAAATATCTTTAATTCCGGGACGCAGGCAACACACGCCGCGGATGATCAGATCGATTTTGACGCCGGCCTGCGAAGCCTTATACAGTGCGGCGATGATTTCGGGATCAACCAGTGCATTCATTTTGGCAATAATCCAGCCTTTATTTCCTGCATTCACAGCGCTGATTTCTTTTTCGATATAGTTGAGTACGCCTTTGTGCAGCGTGAAAGGTGACTGTAAAAGCTTTTTCAATTTACCTGCCCGGCCCAGGCCAGTCAGTTGGTGAAACATCTTGTTGACATCTTCTCCGATCGCTTTGTCGCAAGTCAGCAGACCGTAGTCGGTATATAAACGCGCAGTTCGCGCATGATAATTACCCGTTCCCAAGTGGACATAGCGGCGCAAGGTACGGCCTTCTCGCCTAACCACCAAGATCATTTTGGCATGGGTTTTATAATTCACCACGCCATATACTACATGCGCCCCAGCCTGCTGAAGTTCACTGGCCAGTTCGATATTGGCTTCTTCGTCGAATCGTGCCCGCAGCTCAATTACTACGGTGACTTCCTTGCCGGCACGCGCAGCAACTTTTAATATTTCGACCACAGCTGAATCGACACCGGTACGATAAAGTGTTTGCTTGATTGATAAAACGTTGGGATCGGCCGCGGCTTGCCGCAGAAAGTCGATAATTGGCGCAAACGATTGAAACGGATGGTGCAGCAAGATGTCGCCATTGTGCAGCGCATCAAATATATTGGTATTCTTGAGCAAGCGCCTGGGTATTTCCGGTGTGAATCCGGAAAATTTTAATTCAGGACGATCAACCAAATCACAAATCGCGAGCAAGCGCCCCAGATTGACAGGCCCAGCGACCTGATACAGATCGCTTGGTTGTAATCCGAATTTTTGTAACAAAAAACTGCTGAGATTGTCCGGACAATTATCTGCAACTTCCAGGCGCACGGCATCACTGAATCGCCGCGAAGGCAATTCACCTTCCAGGGCACGCAGCAGATCGTCAATTTCTTCATCGTCGATAAACAAATCACTGTCGCGCGTTACTTTGAATTGGTAGCAACCGGTTGCATTCATACCAGGAAACAGATCACTCACATGCGCATGAATGATCGAGGACAGCATGACAAAATCATGATTCCCGCCACTATATTTTGCTGGAATCTGAACAATCCTGGGCAATGAACGCGGCGCTTGCACAATGGCCAGTCCGGAATCACGTCCAAAGGCGTCTTTTCCCTCCAGCGATATAATGAAATAGAGGTTTTTGTTCAGAACCTTAGGAAAAGGATGCGCAGGATCCAAACCAATTGGGCTGAGCACAGGCAATACTTCACCCTTAAAGTAGCGATGCACCCAGCGGCTGAGTAAGGGTTTCCAATGCGTGCGGCGCAGCAGTCGTATTTTATCCTTTGCCAGTGCGGGTATGATCAGGTCATTCCATACGCTGTATTGCTCTTCCACAAACAAATGCGCTGTTTCACTGACTCGTGCCAGTACTTCTGCCGGCGACAGATTGTCTGCCCCCGTTTGCACAGAGCTGTATTTGACCTGTTGTTTCAAACCGGCGACGCGGATTTCGAAGAACTCATCCAAATTGGTGCTGGCAATACATAAAAAACGCAGTCTTTCCAGCAGCGGCAAGCTTTCATCCTTGGCTTGTTCGATGACGCGCCGGTTGAATTCCAGCAGACTCAGCTCGCGATTGATATAAAGCGTAGGATTTTTGAGGTCAATGGTATCCATCAATGGTAACTGCTCAGAAAAATTGGTATTTGTTGCGGGCCGGTCAATTCCGCTTAGGGGCGATTAACAGGGAAATATAAAACAAGCTTCATTCTAGCCTAGGAGGCTGTCCGAGAATAGAGCGATCTACTGCAGAAAAGCTATTTGGACCATACTTTTCGATTATTTTCGTTAAATAGAATAACTATTCGCCTCAAATAATCGAAAAATCTGTCTCAAAATAGCTTTCCCTCGCTACGAGCACTATTCTTGGACAGCCTCCTAGTTTGCGCTGGATTGAGCCTTTACTTCGATGTTAGCTTCAACAGCTTGCCGTTTTCTTCGTCCGTCAATAAATATAACGCGCCATCCGGACCTTGTTCCACATCGCGGAAGCGCAGCGTATTGGTTAATAACCGCTCTTCGCTGAGAATCTTTTTATCGTCGGTTGCTAAGCGGACAAATTGCCGCCCTGCCAGGGTGCCGATAAACAAGCTGCCACGCCATGCCGGAAACAGTTTGCCGGTGTAGAACACCATGCCGGAAGGTGCGATCGAGGGTGTCCAGTAACGAATCGGTTCTTCAAAGCCCTGTTCGGCATGCTCGTTTTTTATCGGCACACCATTGTAATGTGTGCCGTAGTTGGCCTTGGGCCAGCCGTAATTTTTGCCGGGCTGCGGAATATTGATCTCATCGCCCCCCTTGGGGCCGTGTTCATGAATCCACAACATGCCGGTTTGGGGATGGATTGCAGCGCCCTGCACACTGCGGTGGCCATACGACCAGATTTCCGGTTTGGCTTGCGGATTATTGACGAACGGATTGTCGGGGGGCACCGAGCCATCGGGGCGGATACGGATTATTTTGCCGATATGGTTGCCCAAATTCTGTGCTTCTTCCATGTAATCGCCGCGGTCGCCCAAGGTGATGAAAAGATTGCCATCAGGCGCAAATGCTAAGCGTGATCCAAAATGCACCGGTCCTTCCGTTTTTGGCTGCTGGCGGAAAATCACTTGCAAGTTTTCCAGAGCGCCGTCCTTCAACTCGGCTCTGGCAACCGCAGTACCGGCTTTTGATCCTTCCGGTTCAGCATACGACAAGTAAATCAGTCGGTTTTTGGAAAACTCCGGATCCAGCGCGACATCCAGCAAACCGCCTTGCTGCTGGAAAAAAACTGCGGGAACGCCTTTAATGGGTTCCGAAACACGCCCATCCGGCGTGATAATGCGCAACTGGCCGATTTTTTCCGTGACCAGCACATTGCCGTCCGGCATAAACGCCATACCCCAGGGAAATTTCAATCCCTCGGCAACCAAGCGCACATCAAATTCGGTTTGGATGCGTTGGGCTTGTGCAGTGGTCGAGAAGAAATAGCTGCTGCATAGCGTTATTAGTACAAGAAACTTTAAAACCGAGAGCGTATGGATCATTTGATTTTCCTTTCCACAGAGCATAGAACAGTGCGTGCCAATGTATCATTCTTGTTGGCTGGTCTCAATACTTGTTAAGCATCTCCTTTCTATTTGATGAAATGCCGCAAGGCCACGCAGTGACAAGTCGATGCTGGAACGCCTCTGCTTATGTTACAACTTTTTAAAGTGCCGTCCCGTCAAGCGGTGGCTGCTCGGCATCCAGCCGGAGGATGTTTTCGGTGGTAACGCGCGCGATTTCACCGAGAGCTTCTCGCGTGAGAAATGCCTGGTGCGAGGTGATGAGCACATTGGGAAAGGTGAGCAGGAGATTGAGTTCGTCGTCTTGCAACAGATGCTCGGAATGGTCTTCAAAGAAAACACCCTCTTCTTCCTCGTAGACATCAAGGGCGACGCCGCCGAGGTGACCTGTTTTGAGCGCATCGAGAAGCGCGGTGGTGTCGATGAGTTTGCCGCGGCTGGTGTTAATGAGATAAGCGCCGTGTTTCATCTGCTGGATAGTGTCGCGATGGAAGAAATGGAAGGTCTCCGGGGTGAGCGGGAGATGTAGGGAAATGATGTCGCTGCTTTGCAGTAAGGCGGTCATGGAAGTATATTCAATGCTGTGCTGGGTGGCCCAATCTGCGGTCGGCATGAGGTCGTGGGCGATGACGCGGCAATCGAAGCCGCGAAAGATCTGGGCGGTGATGCGCCCGATCTTGCCCGTACCAATAATGCCCACGGTCTTACCGGCGAGATCGAAACCGACCAGTCCATTGAGTGAAAAGTTGTGCTCACGAACACGGTTGTAGGCGCGATGGATGTGGCGATTGAGGGTGAGCAGCAAGCCGATAGCGTGTTCCGCGACGGCGTGGGGCGAATAGGCGGGTACGCGCACGATAGCAATGCCGAATTCCTGAGCAGCCTTAAGATCGACGTTGTTGAACCCGGCACAGCGCAGTGCTATGAGTTTTACGCCGCCTTTAGCAAGTCCGGCGATACAGGCGCGATCGACGTGGTCGTTAACAAAGATGCACACCACGCGCATCCCGTCGGCGGTGGCAGCGGTTTGCACACTGAGGCGGAATTCATGAAACTGCCAAGCAATGCGCTCGTGGCCCAAGGCACGGTCGAAGTATTCGCGGTCATAAGGCTTCGCGTCGTAAAGTGCAGCAGTGATCATATCAGGCTTCCTTCTTGCAATCCGGTGGGTTATGGCCAAGGCAAATCTATTCTAACTCTAATTTTCCAACAGGATTACCATAATAAAAAATAGAGCAGACAATATTGCAAGTTAATTTTTTGTTAAATAATGAAAAATACCAGAAGAATGAATCCGCCTTGTTGGTTATGTGCTATTAATTGCACCCAACGACTGTTGGGGTTATTCTTTGTAAGAACAAGAATTCTTAGCTCTCGTATATTGACACTGCCAGCAAAAAGCACTGCAATAGTGGTGATGAGCAGGAGAACCGCAAGACATCGGCTGGACAATAGGTCTATGAATCTGTGGGTCAGATAGGTGCTGCGGTTCATTTCTCATTCAATCAAACCGAACGGTAACTTGGGCCGGCTGCCTGACAGACAGACAGAGCCTGCATACGAGGTGGGTACGAATGATGAACGCAACAACCTGCGTGGTTGGCATTGATGTTGCCAAACGCAAATTCGACATAGCATTACTCATTAACAACAAAATAAAAACCAAGGTGTTTGACAACACACCAGCAGGCCACAAGGCTTTTGAGGACTGGCTTATTGAGCGGAGCGCGATACCCGGGCAGACACATCTCTGCATGGAGGCTACAGGACCTTACAGCGAAGTACTGGCAACCAAGCTTGTTACGGACGGCTGGCAAGTCAGTGTGGTAAACCCAGCCCGCATCAAAGGCTTTGCGCAAAGTGAACTCGCACGTAACAA
>NZ_JAIEME010000046.1 GCF_019752415.1 Nitrosomonas sp. | reverse complement strand
CCTCATTCAATCTGTAGTGCATCTCTGAAAATCCAAATTTCGTCACAGCACTTTGAATTTTTAGAGGCGCCCTGTAACCAACAAACCTTTAATGCGGCGTTTTTACAGTTACAAAACTACACTTTCAGTTTATCGATATAAGGATCTTTTGTTCTTTTTCAAGCCGCCTAGAAAAATTTCCAAACACAGCGGCTGGTTTTATCGCACACGCCGACGACGCAACCCAAAAATGATCGCGGCAGGCACCAGTAGTAGTGAAACAACCCAGAGCCAATGACGTTTAAACCATTCCGATGGATTTGCCTGGACAGAAAAACTCGCTTCGGCAAGATCCAGAACTTTGGTACTCTGCTGGCCATTATTTTGCGTTAAGAGATGCAGTTGGAATTTTAAATCATGAGACCCCGACGATTCCGGTGTCACACGCCAGCGCCAGTTGGCAGTACCGCGATAAGCGGAGAGTTGCTCTTGCGGCCCTTGCTTGTCGATCTCAAAATCCTCACCGGAAATTTCAGCTTTCATGTCGTGCGACACCACACCGGTAATTCCCTGTATTGCAGTGCCTTCGGATGGCATTGAAACAGTCTCATTTAGAAGCCGAGCAAACTTTTTTGTTTCCAGATTTAAAGCCACGTCAAAAGGCTCATACTGTTTAACCGTTGCTGGAATCGTAATCGCCGCGCTATCAATCGGTATTTTCATCATCAGCGTATTAATAAATTGCTTTTTAGCCGAAAACATATGCATAAAAGAATTGACCGAGAAGGGCACGACTAATAAAACCAGCAATAACGCGGCCGGCATAATCAGATTAAAATTCAAACCGGATTCAGGTTCAGACTTGCGCATGATTTCTCCAACTGTTTATTCATTCACAGTGGCAAATCATATCATTCTTGAGGAATTAGTTGAGCGAATCAGGAATATGGAATGAGTATTTGCATGCGGAAAGTAACCTATAAAATCGCTTATTTTACTTTTGGCACTGAAAGTAAAATATGAAAGATCTTATGTTACTTTGATTGGACTTCGACTCAGTCGGCGCAATAACATTGCGCCCTACCTTGCTGACCCCATTTATGCAGATGGAATGAATGAAGTTCATCAACATAGAAAGCTTCAGACATTTTGGGATGTTGAGTATAAATGTTGATTTATACTGCTTGGTTTCAGTTTAAGAATCTTGTTTTATTTCCTTTTTCTTCTTCCATGTGATTGTTCCGAATGTACCGATATATGCGCCAATAAAAGCGGCTGCTATGTAAATTTGGTTCTCTACATAATTCGTGACCGTAAATGCGGTGACCAGAATAATCATGGCTGACCAGAATGCAGCGGGGTGTGCCTTTCTTTCTTCCACATCGATGAAATAGAGTGTCCAGCACACATCGGCGAGTGCCATTGCAGCCATGATTAATAAAAACGTAACGATTGAGAATTCCATATAACTACCTTAAAAAAACAGGGTGCCGGATTAATCGGCCTGTGTGCGGTGATAGGTTGTTTCATCTTCTTGTTTCTTTGCCGGCAGTCAGCATAAACCAGGGATATTAAATCACCAATAATGTTGATGGTGCCTGTAATCGATTGGAATGATTGGTTTTGGATAAACGCCATTCACAAATCCGATGACTTTACCTTGATAGCGGGTTTGACCACGGATCGACAAATGGCCATTATTTTCCGTGATTCTCAGGCTACCGCCAAGTGAATTCGTAACGATCGGCAGCGCTGTTCCGAATACCTTGGTTGCAACAAAAGCACTTGCCGCGCTTCCAGTTCCGCAGCTCAAGGTTACATTTTCAACACCCACTTCATATGTGCGCACGACAATGCCTTCTTGATCGCGCCAGATAAAATTAACATTAATACCTTCCGGATGGCCAACGAATTCGCACAAAGATCTATCTTCGCGCAGGGATCTACCAAATATTCTGGCATTCTCTGTTGAAATTTCCGAACCGATCACTACCAAATGCGGTACGCCGGTAAAAACATAATGAAGCTGATCGCTAATCTGCCGGTAGTCCCGTGCTTCGCCTAAATCCACCTCGGTGAGATCGTCAATTACACCGACCGCTTTCTGACCGTCACCAGTGTCGATCGAAAATTTGTCATTTGCCACATAGGTATCGCGGAAATAACGCGTTGCACACCGCAAGCCATTGCCGCACATTGTTTCTTCGGTGCCATCGCAATCAAATATTTTCATCGATGGCATCTTTCGTAATCGATTCACATCAACGAAAAGGATGCCATCGGTTTCATGCTGCGCCGCCAGCGCACTTGAAATCAGCGATCGATCAAACCCCGCCAGAGGTGTTTTCATTTCATCGACTACTAAAAAAGAATTGCCACATCCATCCATTTTTGTTGCTTTAATTCTCATGATTGACACGCCCCGTTTTTGTATTAGTTTTTGAACATCTAATAAAAATTACGACTACTCGGCTCAGCTTTGCGGCCGATATCCCATTCGCCTTGTGAGATGCGCCTGGGCTACACCCGGAATAAATTCATCTTGCACAATGCCGGTCAAGGAAAAGCCGTTTCTCAGATAAAACCGTAAACTTTCGTTGGCGTCGGCATCGGTCACGACATTAAGGATCTTTCCTCCCTGTTGTTCGATCTCGGCGAAAATGCTGTCCAGCATAAGAGAGCCATATCCTTTGCCGCGATGTTGTGTATCAACCGCAAGCGTCAACAAGTGATACGTATCAACCGTCCGTTTAGCAACCGCATAGCCGACAGGCTCGCCATTGTCCATCGCGCAAACGCCAAAACTCTTGCCGCGCGAGATGTCTTCAAATTCATCCTGAATGGCAGGCTGGTACATGGCGCCGATATCCTGTAGCGCAATCTTCACAAGGCTCGGATACAATTCTTTCGAGATAGGCACAATCATGATGCTTGCACTCCGGTTTGGTTTCCTAACAACGTATATGTCCGGCCACGATGGTTGATCGTTCCCGCTGTCGCTGCCTTGTTAATGGCAACATTCGCTAATCCCTCGAGCAGTTCTGTTTTGCCTGTGAGCCGTTCCGAATAGAGCGGGGAAAGCCGTTGCACTGCGGTATGGACAATCAGCGCAATCATATCGTTATGTGCAATATTGGCATGCCGGCACATGTTGGTAAGATCGGCTTCGGTTGGATGAACGCCTGGAATCACATTGGCTTCCAGAAAATACAGTTGGCCATCCCGTTCGCGAAAATCCATGCGGTTGTAGTCGCGCACTTCCAATGCTTCGTGCGCTTCGATCGCAATCTTCGCGTAGCTTCTTGCTTTTTCAGTCCAGGTAAGATGCGAGATATATGGATTCTCAATGTCTTTTACATGCGGATCGCGCACATGGGGTTGTCCTGGGATTTTTGCGAAATCGATTTCCAAGATTGGCAGCACATAATTGCCGATAAGACCAATCGTATACTCGTTACCCGGCAGGAATTCCTCGACTAGCGCCGCTTCGTTGAATTGTGTGTGCACCATGCTCACAGCCTCATCCAGCTCCGCCATGCTGTGTACTTTGCTTTTTTGGCTGATACCGATGCTGGTTCCTTCACTGTAGGGCTTCACCATCAGTGGAAAAGACAAATCCTCGAGACGATCACCGGGCAACATGAGTTGGAATCGCGCTGTCGGCACACCGTCATACGCAACGATTTTTTTTGCTGTTGCCTTATCCATTTTATTGATGAAAGTTTTGGGGCTGCTACCGGTATAAGGAATGTGTAAGTGTTCGCAAAAGAAGGGAACAATGGCTTCGCGTAATTCTTTTTCATCGAGGCCTTCGGTGTTATTGAAGACTAAATCGATATGATCCTTGCGCTTCTCGAGCTGATAATAAATATCAGGCCCCACATCAATCAATTCCACACTCGCACCGGTGCGTTCCAGCGCTGCCGTCACTGCTGCGATGGTAGCCGGGCCTTCGAACTCACCATAACGCTCGTCTTCCATCCATGGCTTTCTGACATTACAAGTGTAAGCAATATTGATTTTTTTCATAATAAGGGAGGTGTGCGCATATTAAAGATCATTTTATGTAAGGCAATGTCTTTATTGTTAAAATAAAATATGACCGCAATAAGAAGAAGGGGAATTAACGAAACAGATTGTTATTCGTTGACAGATCTAACATGCTGGCCAAGAATAATTATTATCTGGCGAAATAATTCATGGGCTAGCAGGCCATAAAACGTTTTCGGGGCAGTCGGATGCAAGGAAAAAAAATGGTTCATCCGGCAAGTGCGTACTTTCAGTTTCAACCGACAAGAACATAATTGGCTTCATGAAGCGACATAATTTTGAGTTTAAAGAAGGCTATGTAGTCGCCCCTGAAAAAGTATCAAACAACAGTTATTCTGGAAAAGCTACTCGAGAAAACTGTTGCCTACTAAAATGCATGCCCCGGTAGTTTAAATTTCCATCAAGGAATCCGATAAGCTTGCAGTTTTCGCCATGGGAAAAAGAGCCAAGAAATGGCCAGCAGCCATTGTTTTAGATTCCAGGCGGCAGCAATCATCAGCAGGTTGATGCGATCGCCGATAGCGCCTTTCAGATAATTCTTTGCCATTCGATAATCCGACTTCAGGTGGCCGATAATGGGTTCAATCGCGGCACGCCTCTTGCACTGTTTTCGCTTCTTGTCTTTCTGGTACCGGGTATCCTTCTTTAATGCCTTGCCAGGCAAAATGAGCTGAGTTTCATTGACTTCACGTTTGCCGCGGTAGCCGCGATCGCATACGGCTTGCTTGGCTGCTTTCCCGCGCGAAATCTCAACAATCACCGGGGAAACGCGTTATTTCATCAGTAGTCTGAGCGCCAATAATCCGGCTAAACTGGAACATGCTGTTCGCGCTCATTGGCTATCGAGAACAATTTACATTGGGTGCTTGATATTGCTTTTGATGAAGATAGCAACCGGACACGCAAAGGCCATAGTGCAGCCAATCTTGCCACTATCAGACATATTGCTTTAAACCTGATAAATAAAGAAAAAATATCAAAAGTCGGTGTAAAAATAAAACGATTAAAGGCCGGTTGGGATAATGATTTCTTGCTCCGCATTATTGGAGTAATTTAAGCCCGATTGCCCTGTGTTAATAGACAGATACAATTGCAATCATAGGACAAATGCGCCTTCTGAGCCGATAATGATCAATGAAAGTGATTGTTCGCGTGATTTCAGCAAGGGAATGACTAAAAAATATCGCGATACTCACAAAAAAATCAGAAATTGTAACGAATTTGATAATTCGTTGAAATCCGGGATCGATACGTTTTAATGAAGGGTTTCGCTTTTATTGCGAAACCCAGCCTTATAATTAGGGTATCGGTTTAGTCTGATTGCCCATCTGATTTATCATATTTTGTAAGGGTGTGTTAAATTCTTGAATGGGCGGATAGATCACCACTTGCGGTGCCACGTTCGCGACAACGGCTAGTACAGGATTTTGCCAGATTTTCTTTTTTCCGTTGTCCCCAAGCAAACTATACTCGTCATACAGAACCCAAGTAACTATGACAGCTTGTTTGTCAGTTTTAGGGAATTTTTCAGTTACTTTACGTGTACGCCATTCCTGTTGATCCTGCTTAGACTCGGTTCTCTCGATGTTCTCTTGCTTATAAGCGTATTCCAGACTGCCTTTTGCGGATGCCACCTTATCCTTGCCCTCAACCTCAAGCTTGCCTGTGAAACCTTGGGATACTGTCTTTTTCAACTCGTCCAACGAAGATTGTGACATTCCAATATAGTAGGTAATTTCCACCGTTTTTTCGCTAAGGCCGATCGGTATGATATTGTCCGCCTTCCAATATCTCCATCGTTCAAGCGTGTACCACTCCTCATTCTTACCTTGACTTATTTTGTTAGTGTAGAGAGGGTCATCGACCAGCAAGTAGGATATTCTCTCCCAGCCAATCTTAATTCTCTCAGACTCAGTTCCAACAGGCCCCGGACCATTTATGTTGGTGATTGGTGGTGGTCCTATTTTTTCAATTTCGGCTACTTTATCATCCAGAAAATAAGGCGTTGTACTCCCAATACATTCGATTGGTTCGAATTTAAAGAGTTGATAATCGTTATTGGTATTGCTCCAGCGCTGGATGGAACCAGTCCACCCAACGGAAACAAATTCGCTCTTCGTCGGTTCCTTGATCTTCAGATAATCTCCGTTCGGATCCACGAACCTGAATGTTTGAGTATCATCATCGGCCTTCGTCCATCTGAGGATGCTCCCGTTGCTTCCAACCGACATGAATTCACCATTGGAGACAGTCATGATTCGATACTTCAAAGACTCCATTACTTCCGATTTATCAGATGGCATACTCGGATCAACCGGATAGACGATCCATTTTTGTGCGTTTTTACCTGTTTTTTCCCACCTAAGAATATTACCGTCATCCCCAACGGATACATATTCATTCTTTGATTTTGTTTGAATATTGAACCGGCACCCCTTAGCTATATTATTTATCAAATCATCGACCGAATTAGCTCGACCCTCGTTAGGCAGGAAATTTGTACTGACAGCTACAACAAGCAAGCAATATTTTACAATTTTTTTCATCATCCTTACTCCTGTGTGTTAAATGTAGTTGCCTTAAAAAGTCAAGGCTTACATAGAAACTGGTTAGTATTTGTCGCGTATAGGAATAATATTCGCTTTTTTCGCCAAAACCACAAAAGATCATTATATATCAATTGGTTAAGTTTTATATTTGATATTCTTGTTTCCTTTTTCCATCCTTTCATTGTCAGGCGATACAGCACGTCAGCAAATTCAATATGTAAAGGCCGTCCCCACATTACATTCTACGTATATTTAAACATAACAAAAATGTAATGGTATTAACCATACTCCTTGAGTTCCTTCCGCGCCATCAAATAATCCGGATAAACACTCCCCACCAATTTCCAAAATGCCGAAGAGTGATTCATTTCAATCAAATGCGACAGCTCATGCGCGACAACGTAATCGACCAGATGCAACGGCATCTGGATCAAACGCCAATTCAGGTGAATGATGCCGTTGCTGTTGCAACTG
Source organism: Nitrosomonas sp. (assembly GCF_019752415.1). Taxonomy (GTDB): domain Bacteria; phylum Pseudomonadota; class Gammaproteobacteria; order Burkholderiales; family Nitrosomonadaceae; genus Nitrosomonas. The sequence goes on along the minus strand of NZ_JAIEME010000046.1, from coordinate 18,217 downwards.
CCCCAGCGGGTTTTGGCGCGTGACAGGCGGAATGGGGGTACGGGCAGATTGAGTGCCTGCGCGTACACTATGATACGCTGCTTGAAGCAGGTGATTGCTTGCTGGCCATACCAGGCCATCACGAATTTTTCGATTTGACCGGGGTTAAGTTGCGCGGTGAACTGTTCCACCAATGCCGCATCCGCCGCAGCATTGGCAGATTGGCAGGCCATTTGTATTTCACCCGATGGTTTCAGCGCGATGCGCCATGGTTCACCCAGTAATGGGTACATGGCATCATGCGTCCAGGTTAATGCGAGATGTTTTTTGCTTTCCCAATGTTTTAGCTTTTTCGTTATCCAATCCGCTTTTTCCTGCAGAATGTTTTCAACATTGGGGATCGAGGTTTGTAATGGAACGCTGATACTCAAGCCATGACTATCAATTTTTAAACCAATGGATTTTCGCTTACAACGCTTGAGTGTGTAAGTAATTTCCAGACCATTTAGAATGGTTTGCGCGAACACTTTTATGGGTTTTTCTGGTTCTGCTGGCTCTGCTTGCTGATCCGCAGCATTTCATCCTCAATCCAGGCTTCCACTTTGGCATTCAGTTCACCGGCTTCCATTCCTGTGGAGTCGATCGGTTCGCCGATACTGACGGTGATCGTGCCGGGGTGTTTGACGAAAGAATTTCTCCCCCACAACTCACCGGCATTATGCGCGACCGGCACTACCGGCACATTGGTGTGCGTCGCCAGCCATGCGCCGCCGATGCGATATTTGCCGCGCTGCCCCGGTGGGATGCGCGTGCCTTCCGGAAATATCACAATCCAGAATCCTTGGCTTAGCCGGTCTTTGCCTTGTTCAACAATTTGTTCCAAGGCCTTTTTCTTGGCGCTCCGATCGATCGCGATGGGGCTGGTCATCGCCAATCCCCAGCCAAAAAAAGGAATACGCAGTAATTCTTTTTTCAGCACCCACACTTGCGGCGGAAAAATTTTCTGGAAAGCCAGCGTTTCCCAGGCCGATTGGTGCTTGGAAATCACGATGCTCGGCGTTTTCGGGATATTTTCCGCGCCGATGATTTGATAGCGAATGCCGCACAGGTGCCGCAGCAGAAACAGCATGATCATTGTCCAGCTGGAGGTGACGCGATAGCGGTTATGCGGCGATAACGGGAAACAGGCTAGTGTCAGCAAGGCATACGGCGGCGTAATGATGATTTGCAGCAACATGTACAGTGCTGAACGTAAAACTGCCACTGTCATTCCTCTCCAGCCAGCGCGTCAGCCACGGCGGCCAGATTCTCAAAAATCTGCGTCCCGGCGGGAATTTCTTTCGCGGTGCGCGTTGTTTGTCCGTTGCCGGTCAGCACCAGCATCGGTATGGCACCGACTGCGGCGGCGGCCTGAAGATCTTTTAATGAATCACCGACTGCCGGCGCATTCTTTAAATTAACCCCATAGCGCTGCATGATTTCATCCAGCAAACCCGTTGCCGGTTTACGGCAGGAACATTTATCCGCGCTGGTATGCGGGCAAAAAAATATGGCATCAATGCGCCCGCCTGCTTGATTAACCGCCTTGTACATTTTGTCATTAATGGCGTTGTAAGTTGCCATGTCGAGTAACCCGCGGCCGATACCCGATTGATTGGCGGCGATGACCACGCGATAACCGGAATGCGTCAGCCGGGCAATCGCATCCAGACTGCCAGGAATAGGAATCCATTCCTCCGGTGTTTTGATAAATGCGTCACTACTCTGATTAATCACACCAGTTTGGTCGAGGATGATCAGTTTCATATTAGGTCGCCAGTTTTGAAAGATCGGCTATCCGATTCATGATTTGGTGTAACTGTGCCAGCAAGGCAAGCCGGTTATTGCGCAATGATTCATTTTCAACGTTCACCATCACATGATCAAAAAAAGTATCGACCGGTGATTTCAGCGCGGCGAGTATTTGCAGCGAAGCGGTGTAGTCGCCTGCAGCGAAGGTTTTTTCCGTTTCCGGTAATATATCCGTCAATGTCTGATAGAGCGCCTGCTCGGCGGGCTCTTGCAGCAACCTGGAATCCACTTCGGCACTGATGCCGCCTTCCGTTTTTTTAAGGATATTACCCACCCGCTTGTTGGCTGCCGCAAGACTGATCGCTTCCGGTAATGCCGAAAAAGCACGCACGGCGGCGAGGCGTTTGGGGATATCGCTGAGCTGTTGCGGATTCAAACTGAGAACAGCGTCGACTTCTTGGGCGGTGTAGCCTTGCTCGCGCAAATTGCCCGCGAGGCGTTCATAGATAAAAGTTCTTAATTCTAAACCTGATTCCTTTCCAGCAGCATGATCACTAAATTTAGTCTTGCTATTAGAATTAGGAGAAACAAGAAAACTAACTTTGTTAATTTGAAAGATAGCGTTATAAATCAAATCATTTAAATTAAGTTTTAAATCTTTTTCAATCAAAATTCGAATGACGCCCAATGCGTGACGCCGTAATGCAAATGGATCCTTGTCGCCGGTCGGAATTTCTCCAATACTGAACATATTGATCAAGGTTTCTAGTTTGTCCGCGAGCGCCAGACAAATACCAACGGAATTGCGTGGCAATGCATCACCAGAAAAGCGCGGTTTGTAATGATCTTCGATCGCAAAGGCAATATCGTCGCTTAAGCCTTCGTGTTGTGCGTAATAGCGCCCCATGATGCCCTGCAATTCCGGGAATTCACCGACCATGTCGGTCAATAGATCAGTTTTGGACAGTGTGGCGGCTTCGTTAGCTTGGCTAGTTAGTTCTACACCACCCAGTTGTTGTGCAATCGTCTTTGCAATTGCCCGGACATAATGCATTCGTTGACCCTGCGTGCCCAGCTTATTGTGGTAAACCACCTTGTCCAGCCCAGGCACACGTGAAGCCAGCGTTTTCTTGCGGTCTTGATCGAAGAAAAATTTGGCATCGGCCAAACGCGAACGAAGCACGCGCTCATTCCCGCCAATGACCAAACCGGAATCGGTTGGCCGGATATTGGAAACCAGCAGAAACTTGTTGGCCAGTTTTCCCTGCGCATCCAGCAGCGGAAAATATTTCTGATTCGCTTTCATGGTCAGAATCAAACATTCTTGCGGCACTTTCAGAAATTCCACGGCAAATTTTCCGACCAGAACATTGGGATGCTCGACTAATGCGGTGACTTCGTCCAATAACGCGTCATCATCAACCGGGGTAAGATTTTCCTTGGTCGCTGCAGCGTTAAGCTGACAAACAATTTCTGCCCGGCGCTCAGCAAAACCGGCAATGACAGCGCCTTCGGTTGCCAGTTGCTGCGCGTAACTATCCGCATTGTGCAGCACGATGGGATTTACTTTTGCCTCAAACCGATGCCCCTGTGTTTCACGCCCGGCTTGCAGCCCCAGAATATTAACCGGAACGATGTCCGCGCCATGCAAGGCTATCAATGCGTGCACAGGACGTACAAAATTAACGCTGCTCCAGCCATCCGCTAACTGATATGTCATCACCTTGGGGATCGGTAATTTACCGATCGCTTCTTCTAACGCTTTTTGCAGACCATCGGTTAATGGCGTTCCTTTAACCGTACTGTCCCAAAATAATGTTTCCGTTTTACCTTCCATCACGCGCTTCAACTGCGGCACGACCGATGCATCGGCACCCAGGCTCGCCAGTTTTTTCAATAACGGCGGTGTCGCCTGGCCTTGCACGTCCAGTCCGACGGTTGCCGGCATCAATTTCTGAGCGACCGCTTTATCGGCTGCTTGTGCTGCCACATGGGTAATATGGACCGCCAGTCGCCGCGGCGAAGCATACGCTGTGACCTGCGCATCCTTCGACACGAGATCCTGTGCTTTCAAGCTGGCGGTTAATAATTCCGCAAAGCTGTTACCGAGCTGCTTCAGTGATTTTGGGGGTAATTCTTCGACCAATAATTCGACGAGCAGGTTTTTGGTCATGATGCGGATTCCTGCATATCCGGTATTTGCGCAACCCATTCACGAGGTGCCAGCGGGAAAGGTGGATTGAGGTTTTTACGGCTGTCGTAATAGGCTTTGGCGACCTGCCGTGACAGATTGCGGATGCGCCCGATATAGGCGGCACGTTCGGTGACTGAAATGGCGCCGCGTGCGTCCAGCAGATTGAACGTATGCGCCGCTTTCAGCACTTGTTCGTAGGCTGGCAATGCTAATTGCTTCTCGATGAGATGATTGGCTTGGGCTTCGTGCTTGCCAAAAGCCAGAAACAGAAATTCGGTATCACTGTGTTCAAAGTTATACTTGGATTGCTCCACTTCGTTTTGATGGTACACATCGTGGTATGTCAGCCCCTTAGTCCAGACCAGATCAAACACGCTTTCCACGCCTTGTAAATACATCGCCAAACGCTCTAATCCGTAGGTAATTTCACCGGTAGCCGGTTTGCAATCAATGCCGCCGACCTGCTGGAAATAGGTAAATTGCGTCACTTCCATGCCGTTGAGCCAGACCTCCCAGCCCAGCCCCCAGGCACCCAATGTAGGATTCTCCCAATCATCCTCAACCAGACGTACGTCATTTTGCATTAAATCAAACCCGAGTTCGCGCAACGAATCCAAATACAAATCCAGAATATTTTTTGGTGCCGGTTTGAGCACCACCTGAAATTGATAATAGTGTTGCAAACGATTGGGGTTGTCGCCATAACGCCCGTCTTTCGGTCGGCGCGCCGGTTGCACATAGGCTGCTTTCCAGGGTTCGGGACCCAAAGCCCGCAAGAAAGTGGCGGTATGGCTGGTTCCCGCGCCGACTTCCATATCGTAAGGCTGCAAAATGGCACAACCCTGCTTGTCCCAATAGCGCTGCAAGGTAAGAATAATTTCTTGGAAAGTAAGTGTTGCCATGAAGAACCTGGATTAAACCAGCACCAAAATAAAAATTAATCGGATTTTACAGGGTTTTCCGTCTGGCACGGAAGGCGGATATCAATCCGATGCACAATAACAAGCCGGCAAGTCCAAGCACCGGGTAATTGCCGGTACGCACATAGGGCGTAGCGCCGGTGAAGCCTTGCGCCAATCCGTGCAGCGCTGCGGTGGTGAAAATCTCGATGGTTTGCAATACCCTGCCGCGTTCATCGATAATCGCGGTCACCCCGGTATTGGTAGCACGCAGCATATAGCGGCCGGTTTCCAAGGCGCGCATTTGGGAAATTTGCAAGTGTTGCTGCGGCCCGATCGAGCGTCCGAACCAGGCATCGTTGCTGACATTCACCAGCATTGTTGCCTGTGGTAACTGATAAATAATTTCTTCGCCAAACACATCTTCGTAACAGATATTGATCGCAACCCGTTGCCCCGCCAGATCCATCGGCTGTTGATCCAAACTACCACGCGAGAAATCCGATAGCGGTATTTTCAGCACCTCAATAACCCAACCGAATATCGGTTTTAACGGAATGAACTCACCAAAAGGAACCAGGTGGTGTTTGCGATAACGCTGTTCCGGCGCAGAGCCGTAGCTGAACATCGTATTATAATAGTCATCGCCGTCATCGGTCGTACGCTCAGCCAAACCAATCAAGACATCGCCATTGTTATTTCTGGCATGTGCGGCAAGATGCGCTAAATAGGATTGCGGCACAACATCGCTAAAAAGCGGAATGGAAATTTCCGGTGTCACGATCAACCGGCTGTCACTTTCCAGAATCAGTTTAGCGTAAGTCTCCATGGTATTCTCGAGATGATCATCCCGCCACTTCATATTCTGAGCAATATTGCCTTGCAGTAAGCTCACCGTGACCGGCTCACCAAGTGGTTTAACCCATTCAATCGCCTGCAGACCAAAACCGCCGAACCAGATCAGCATCAAGGGCAACCCATAGCGCCAATTTCTTAGCCCTTTATCAATCCAGAAGAACAGCAAGGCAGCACTAAACACCACGACCATGGAAATGCCATAAACACCGATGATTGGTGCAAAACCCGCCAATGGGCTAAAAGGCGCTTGTGAATAGCCCAGCGTTAACCAGGGAAAACCGGTAAACAGATTGCCGCGCAACCATTCAAACAGCATCCACAGCGCAGCCGCGGCCGATGCCCAGACGAGCGGCGAAGTGCGGCGAAACTTGGTCAAGATCCAAAAACTAAACGCAGGAAATAGCGACAGGTAAGCGCAGAGTATAATCAGTGCCGTAACAGCGGCCGACACTGGCATTGCGCCAAAGTCGTGCAAGCTGACATAAATCCAAGTCACTCCTGCACAAAATAATCCCATACCAAAACAAAATCCAAGTAGCGCTGCTTGCAGAGAAGTCCGGCTTTTGTGGCAAAATCCTAACAACACTGCCAGCGTGATTGCTGGAACGGGAAAAAGATAAAATGGCGCAAAACCGAGCACAGTCAGCATACCCAGTAAAAAAACAATAAGCAGTTTGAGGTAAGGATTCTTCAATTGAGTCAAATTTGGAAAAGGGTTTTGGTAGAGATAAGCCGCAGACTAACTGATAATTATCAGTTTCAGCCTAAAACCACTATGAACTTTCATGATTTAATGTTGTTCTCAGCATTTGCCTTATCATAAATTAATCGGTGACCGCTATGCGCACAATTTTAATCTTACTTTACGTAGCGACAGTAAATATTGCTGTATCCTAAATAATTATTTATTCACTTTATTACCAGTATAAAAGTAGAATATGCGAATTATATTGAATAAAACCAGGCTAGAAACCAAGCGCTTTGCTGAATCAAGCATGATATAAGCGCTATGATTTTATGGTTTCTACAGATGCTGCAAAAAAGGTGTACGTTTTTATCTTATATTTGAAAATCAATCGGATTTCTCATGAAATTTAAAATTCTATGCGTGTTATTGCTATCCGGACTCACTGCCTGCGCGCAGATTCCCACTAAGGAGGAGGTAGAAAAAACCGGAAAATCCGCTGAGCAAGAAGATATCAGTCAGCTCAATTTACCCAAACAAGAGCTGACCGCGCCTATTTTGTTTGATTTCTTAGTCGGTGAAACTGCATTGCAGCGCGGCAATCTTGAAATTGCGGTCAGCCGCTATGTCAAGCTAGCCAAGACAACACGCGACCCCAGAATTGCCAAGCGCGCAACCGAAATTGCCCTGCACGCAGGAAATCCATTTGCAGCAGAACAAGCTGCGGCAATGTGGGTTGAGTTAGAGCCTGATTCGACGGATGGTCGCCAAACCATTGCGGCACTGTTGGTGAATATAGGAAAACTGGATGCCGCACGACCGCATCTTGAGAAATTGTTGGCTTCGGAAAAAGACAGTATTGGCAATGCATTTATGCAACTCAATCAATTACTGTCACGGAATAAGGATAAAGTAGCAACACTGCAGTTAATACAGCGGCTTTCTCAACCTTATACGGATGTTCCGGAAGTACATTTCGCAATTTCTCAGGCAGCGTGGTTTGCCAATCAGCACCCCCTTGCCGCAGAAGAAATGCAGCGGGCACTCACCTTACGTCCCGGATGGGAAATTGCGGCCGTTCATAACGGAAGAATATTACAACGTATTTCAAGTACCGATGCGAGTGAATTCTATCGGGACTATCTGAAAAAATATCCTGCAGCCAATGAAGTAAGAATTGCTTATGCCCGGGTATTAATCGGTGACAACCATACGGATCCAGCGCGAGAACAACTGCAATGGTTATCGGAAAAGAATCCGGAAGATGCCGAGATTACGTTGGCAGTCGGACTGTTAGCCACTGAAATGGGTGATTTTGACATCACAGAAACAAGTTTTAAAAAAGCGCTGAGTCTGGGCTATAAAGATACCAATGCTGTGCATTTTCACCTAGGCCAGATTTATGAGGAAACCAAACGCCCCGATATGGCAATGGCATCCTATCAAATGGTAAAAAGCGGTGGCCGCTATTTGCCGGCACAAATACGCTATGCAGATCTACTGGCGCTAAAGGGTCATCTGAAAGAAGCCCGCGAGCACCTACAGAAACTTCCGGCAGCCAATGATCAACAAACAGCACATTTAATATTGGCGGAAGCGCAAATTTTACGCAGATCGAAAGCGCATAGAGAAGTATTTGATTTGCTGAATGATGGCCTTAAAAAATTGCCTGATTATCCCGAGTTGCTCTATGATCGTGCTTTGGCAGCCGACAAGCTTGGCAAGTTTAGTATTCTTGAGAAGGATTTGCGTAAACTGATCAAGCTCAAACCTGATAATGCGCACGCCTACAATGCGCTAGGCTACAGTCTTGCTGAGCGTGGCGCACAATTACCCGAAGCACTGAAATTAATTAGAAAAGCAGTTGAGCTTTCCCCGGAGGATCCCTATATTATGGACAGTCTGGGCTGGGTATACTATCGTATGGGTAATTTTGTGGAAGGATTGAATTACTTAAATCTGGCTTTTGCAGCCCGCCCGGACGCAGAAATCGCGGCACACCTGGGTGAAGTGCTTTGGGCAAAAGGCGCCAAAGACAATGCCAAAGATATTTGGCGCCATGCCTTAGAAAAAGATCCCGAAAACGATGTATTGCTTGAGACGCTGCAGCGCCTTTTAAAAAAGAAAACCATTGATTAAACTTTTCTAATGATTCGGTTTTGGTGTTTTGGATAACTTAATTGAGCAGTACCATTGATCCCTATAAATAAAGAACTTCCCGTGCAGCTATCAATAGATTCTCAAAAATGCTAAATACTCCTCCAGCACTTGAATTTAAGAGCAGTACTTTTTTTGCGCCGATTTTGATTCTTTACACGCATGATATGGTTGCAATCGAGCAAACACTGCAAGAGAAAATTAACCTGGCGCCCGAGTTTTTTAGAGATTCGCCGTTGATTATCGATTTGCGTGAACTAAACAAGTTAAATCAGGATCTGGATTTTGTTCAGATAACACAGCTATTGCGCAGAATAGGTTTTTTCCCAGTGGGTATCCGTGGCGGAAATGAGCAACAAAATAAGCAAGCACGCACATTATCAATTCCGATAGACACAGTCCGTGAACAAGGCAATTCAATCACAATTGGCGAAGCACAAAAGCAAGAAGCTGCTCCGGAAGTAACCGCTGCTGCCAAAGAATCTATCAGTCCTATCGCTGCTCCACCACAGGCACCCGTAGCAGCAACATTGGTCACTCAGCCGATTCGATCGGGGCAGCGTATCTATGCATCCGGTGATTTGATCATTCTGTCCCAGGTTAGCGCAGGCGCCGAAATTATGGCTGAAGGCAATATACATGTCTATAATACACTGAGGGGACGCGCGTTGGCGGGTGTGCATGGCAACACAGCTGCCAGGATATTTTGTTTTGACTTGCAAGCAGAGCTTATTTCAATCGCCGGGGATTATAAAACCAGTGAAGATTTAAACAAGCAGACATACAAAAATCCGGTGCAAATATATTTGCAGAATCATGCTTTGATCATTAAAGAGATTGCTTAAGACCAAATAGCAAAGGAGGCTCAATTGGCAAGAATTATAGTTGTGACATCGGGCAAAGGTGGCGTTGGTAAAACAACAACAAGCGCAGCGATAGCCATGGGACTGGCAAAAGCCGGCCACAAGACGGCCGTTATTGATTTTGATGTGGGTTTAAGGAATCTGGATTTGATCTTAGGGTGTGAGCGGCGAGTTGTCTATGACTTTATCAATGTTATCAATGGTGAAGCCAGTCTCAACCAAGCACTCATTCGTGATAAAAACTGCAATTTACTTTATATTCTCCCTGCTTCTCAAACACGCGACAAGGATGCACTGACAGAAGAAGGTGTTGGCCGGGTATTAGACGAATTATCCAAAGATTTTGAATATATTGTTTGCGATTCTCCTGCGGGGATTGAAAAAGGTGCAAACTTGGCGCTTTATTTTGCGGATGATGCCTTTGTTGTCACCAATCCGGAAGTTTCTTCGGTAAGAGACTCCGATCGTATGTTGGGTATTTTATCCAGCAAATCACGGCGAGCAGAACGCAATGAAGACCCCATCAAAGAATATTTGTTACTTACCCGGTATGATGCTGATAGAGTCAAATCAGGAGAAATGCTGAGCCTTGAAGACGTACAAGAAATTTTATCCCTGGAATTATTGGGTATTATTCCTGAGTCAAAATCAGTTCTGTCCGCATCGAATGCGGGTATTCCGGTAATTCTCGATGAAAAGAGTGAAGCGGGTCAGGCTTATGCCGATGTGGTAGCGCGATACTTAGGAGAGAAACGTCCACATCGATTTATTGATGGTAAACACGGATTTCTCAGGAGGCTTTTCGGAGGAAGAAAATGAGCTTACTGGATTATTTTAGATCATCTAAACCTAAAACTGCATCAGTCGCCAAAGAGAGATTGCAAATTCTTGTTGCGCACGAACGCAGCTATCGTAATCAACCTTCCTATCTACCGCAATTGCAAAAAGAGCTACTTGAGGTTATCCGTAAATATGTAAATGTAGATCAGGACGCGATATCAGTTAATTTTGAGCAAGATGAGAATCAGGAAACACTGGAACTCAATATCGTGCTGCCTGATTATCAACAAACCAATAAGACCATCAATAATTGAACTGAGGCTTATCCCGTGCACATTGGTAATTTATGAATTGATATCAGCTAGTTTTAACATTAAATTGAAAGATTTTAAATTACCGGTGAATGGGTTAAAAATTAATCCGTGGAACCTTATTCCCGGGATTTTGATAAGCTGCATTTTCGCGCTTTTTTCCGGTTGCGCAACACTACCCAGTCAAATCAAATCTGACGCGGTTGTCAAAACCATTTTGACTGAGCCTGCTGCAAATGCCCAAAATGTTTCAGCCGCTGATTTTAATATCCTCGGCAGGATATCCATCCAGGATGAGAAACAAAGTTTCTCCGGCAGCTTCCGCTGGCAACATCTGGCAACAAGTGATGAAATTCTATTATTTACACCGCTGGGCCAGGCGGTAGCCGAAATTACAAAAGATGACGAGGGTGTGCGCTTGATTACCTCAAAGCTTGAGGCCTTTTATGCGACGGATGTGGAGAATCTGACGCAAGAGATTCTGGGTTGGCGCATGCCGATCAATGGTTTGCAATACTGGATACAAGGCACACATTCGCCAGTTACCGCAGCGGAAAAAGATCTGGATAACAAAGACCGGATTGTAGCGATCCGGCAAGATGGCTGGCACATTCACTATAGTAGCTTCGCTCCTGCGCAGATAAATCCAATACCGCTTCCCAGAGTGTTGAATTTAGTCTATCAGAACCTAAAAATCAGACTGGTAGTCGATGACTGGAAAGTCGAGTAAATTTTTCTTACATTAAAGTCATAACCATCTAATTTTTAAATTAATTCATGCCTACTTTCCCTGCCCCGGCGAAACTGAATCTTTTTTTACATGTCATCGGTCGCAGGCAGGATGGTTATCATTTATTGCAAACAGTTTTCCGGTTTTTGGATTTCTCTGATCAATTAAGTTTTAGTTTGCGCGCAGATGGCATTATCAAATTACTTAATCCCATTGCCGGCGTTCCAGAAGATAAAGATCTGTGTGTCCGCGCCGCCAAGTTGCTGAAGCAGCATACGGGAACTGCACAAGGTGCCGATATTTTTCTGCAGAAGCAGATTCCAATGGGGGGAGGGTTAGGTGGCGGAAGTTCTGATGCAGCAACCACTTTGTTGGCATTGAATCAGTTGTGGGAACTCAATTTAAGCCGCGAGCAATTGCTTGAATTAGGACTTCAGTTAGGTGCCGATGTCCCTGTTTTCATTTTCGGACAAAATGCCTTTGCAGAGGGAATTGGTGAAAAACTGGCCCCCATTAATCTGCCGCCTGCGTGGTATCTAGTACTTATACCACCGGTCCAAGTCTCGACTGCGGAGGTTTTTGCAAGTAAGGAATTGACACGCAACACGATACCCATCAAAATACCGCCCTTTTCTGTCTGGCAAGGTCATAATGATTTGGAATTAGTAGTTTGCCAAACATATCCTGAAGTGGCGAGATGTTTGGAGTGGCTAAAGCGGCTAGAAAATACTACAATAGCGGCAATGAGTGGTTCAGGTGCTTGTGTATTTGCTGAATTTGCGACGGAGCTGGCAGCCCAAACCGCTTTTGCAAAAATTCCTGATGGTATGAAGGGCTTTGTAGCAAAAGGATTAGCTTGTCATCCCATGCACAAGTCAGTGGAATAAAGATTTTGGGGAGTCGCCAAGTGGTAAGGCACCGGATTTTGATTCCGGCATTCGTAGGTTCGATCCCTACCTCCCCAGCCAGTTTATTTTTCAGAAACAAAGCTTGTTGCATCAGACTCCGGATCGTCAAAAACAACTCACTTTAACAAGACAGACGAGCGCTCCTTTTTCCAAACTGATTATCTCAGAGAAATAACATGTCTTATGACAGTCTGATGGTTTTTACCGGTACGGCCAATCCCCAATTAGCGCAGGATGCCGTCAAGCATCTCAATATCCATCTGGGGCGTGCCACTGTTGGACGCTTCAGTGACGGTGAGATCATGGTGGAAATCCTTGAGAATGTGCGCGGAAAGGATGTTTTTGTACTGCAGTCCACCTGCGCACCGACCAATGACAGCCTTATGGAAATACTGGTCATGGTAGATGCCCTGAAACGTGCTTCTGCTGCCCGTATTACTGCTGCAATCCCGTATTTTGGATATGCACGTCAGGATAGAAGACCGCGCTCTGTTCGTGTACCGATCACAGCCAAAGTAGTGGCCAATATGCTAACCACAGTTGGTATTGATCGATTGCTCACCATGGATTTACACGCAGATCAGATTCAGGGGTTTTTTGATATTCCTGTCGACAATATTTATGGTATGCCCATTTTACTGGGGGATATCTGGAAGCATAATTATCAGAATCTGATGGTGGTATCGCCTGATGTCGGCGGTGTAGTTCGTGCCCGGCAACTCGCCAAGCGGCTGGAATGTGATCTGGCAATCATCGACAAGCGGCGCCCAAAACCCAATGAAGCGAGAGTCATGAACATTATCGGTGAAGTGAAAAACCGCACCTGCGTGATTATCGATGACATGGTGGATACCGCCAATACCTTATGTCAAGCAGCACAAGCACTAAAAGAGCACGGCGCAAAATCAGTGATTGCGTATTCCACGCACGCAGTATTATCAGGCAGCGCAGTAGAACGCATCCAGAACTCAGCGCTGGATAAACTGGTGGTCACTGACACCATACCTTTGCGTGAAGATGCCATGGCTTGTGATCGTATTTCCCAGTTAAGCATCGCCAATCTACTGGCAGAAACCATGTTACGTATCAGTAACGAGAGCTCATTAAGCTCATTATTTATGGAATAAGTTGATTCCGTTTTTTTAACCGGTTTGTTTGGTCGCGAACAAATCATAATTATGGAGTAGTAAAGATGAAAATAGAAATCAGTGCAGATAAGCGCACATTGCAGGGAAAGGGTGCGAGCCGCCGCCTGCGTGGTTCTGGTAAAGTACCAGCAATCATCTATGGTGGCGAACAAGAACCGCAGTCTATTGAAATGGATCACAATGATTTGTTTCACAAGCTTAAACTGGAAGCTTTCCATGCATCGATCTTGTCGCTAAGTGTCGAAGGGAAAAAAGAACAGGTCTTGTTACGTGATATACAAATGCACCCTTTCAAGCATCAAGTGTTGCATGTAGATTTTCAGCGCGTTGATAAAAATCAGAAAATACACATGAAAGTTCCATTGCACTTTATCAATGCAGAAAATTCACCCGGTGTAAAAACCTCCGGCGGTATTGTTACGCACATCCTTACCGAAGTCGATATCAGCTGTTTGCCAGATGCCCTGCCAGAATTCATTTCAGTGGATTTGGTTGAACTGACTGCAGGACACACACTTCACTTAAGTGATTTGGTGCTGCCCAACGGAGTTGAAATTGTTGCATTGACCAAAGGCGATAATTCGCCGGTTGCAACGATTGTGATTCCGCGCTCCGTGCTCTCCGATGAAGCTGCCGGTGAAGAAGCAGGCGCAGAAAAAAAATAGTTTGATAAGCAAAGAAAATATTTAACTGATCTGGAAATCTGACAAATCTGCTGGGATAAAACACATACCGGCAGATTTTTCTTTTATGAATCCGTTTTTACAGCAGCCGGATAATTTTTCACCATGAAACTTATCGTTGGATTGGGTAATCCAGGCAGAGAATATGCGGGTACACGGCATAATGCCGGTTTTGAGTGGGTGGATCGATTAGCCCAAATGCTGCAAGTACCCCTAAAGCCGGAAGCACGATTTCATGGATTGTGCGCACAAGTCCGCCAGAAAGAGTTGGATTTGTGGCTACTGGAACCACAAACCTATATGAACAGAAGTGGGCAATCGGTCATTGCCTTGTGCCAATTTTATAAAATTCAGCCGGACGAAATAATCGTTGTCCACGATGAACTGGATTTACTCCCGGGCATCGCCAAACTGAAGAAAGGCGGCGGTTTGGGTGGTCATAACGGCCTCAAGGATATTGCAGCAAGATTGGGTACTCAGGATTTCTGGCGATTACGAATCGGCATCGGTCATCCGGGTGATCGTAATGCCGTGGTTGATTATGTATTGCACCCGCCTAGAAAGGAAGAAGCACAATTAATTGATGAAGCCATAGTCAGAAGCCTGGAAGTATGGCCACTCATTGCGCAAGGCGCTTGTGAAGCCGCCATGCTGAAATTACACACAAAAGCCTAAAATCCAGTAGAAACTTTCATACAATCGTTATTTAATCCATTTTGATGAGAATCCGGTCATGAGTCTTAAATGCGGAATCGTGGGTCTTCCCAATGTCGGCAAATCCACCTTGTTTAATGCATTGACCAAAGCGGGAATTGCTGCAGAAAATTATCCTTTCTGTACGATAGATCCCAATATTGGCATAGTCGAAGTCCCAGACCCGCGCTTGCAAAAACTCAGCGAAATCGTCAAGCCGCAGAAAATTCAATCAGCGATCGTCGAATTTGTCGATATCGCCGGATTGGTCGCCGGTGCGTCCAAAGGCGAAGGTCTGGGTAACAAGTTTCTTGCCAATATCCGGGAAACGGATGGCATCGTCAATATGGTGCGCTGCTTCGCAGACGATAATGTCATACACGTCGCTGGCAAGGTGGATCCGATATCGGATATCGAGGTTATCCAAACCGAATTGGCTCTGGCTGATCTCGCCACCGTAGAAAAAGCCATTCAGCGCGAATCCAAAGTGGCCAAATCCGGTAATAAAGACGCCATTAAACTTTGCGCTTTCCTCGAGACGGTACTGGCGCATCTTGACCAGGGCAAACCAGCCAGAACAATGGACTTGGATAAAGAGCAGAAACTCTTATTGCAACCGCTTTGTTTATTAACCGCAAAACCGGCTATTTATGTGGCCAATGTGGATGATCACGGCTTTGTAAATAATCCCCTATTAACCCGCGTCGAAGAATACGCCGCACAAGAAGGCGCTCCGGTAGTCGCCATATGCGCCGCGCTGGAAGCAGAAATTGCAGAACTGCCTGACGAAGACAAGAAAATCTTTTTAGCGGATCTCAATCTCGAAGAACCCGGACTCAACCGTCTGGTGCGCGCAGGTTATGAATTACTCGGACTACAAACCTACTTCACCGCCGGTGTCAAAGAAGTCCGTGCCTGGACGATCCACAAAGGCGATACCGCGCCACAGGCAGCCGCAGTCATTCATACCGATTTTGAGAAGGGCTTTATCCGCGCCGAAGTGATCAGTTATGAGGATTTCATCGCCTACAACGGCGAACAAGGTGCCAAAGAAGCAGGCAAGATGCGCCTCGAAGGTAAGGAATACATCGTCAAGGACGGCGATGTGATGCATTTCCGGTTTAATGTTTGATTGATATGTCGCAAAAACTTGAAATTTGCGACATATTCGATTGACCTGTCGCTGCGAACGACATAAACTGACGACGTGTCGCAAAAATGTAAAAATTAAACCATGACTGCTTGGCGCCCGGATCAACCATACAACGACCTTCCGCCGTTGCCTCCCGCAGCCGATCTGGAAACACGCACGGTGCTGAAGCAGTGCATTGCTGCCCGAGCAGCGCTGGCAGAACTCAAGCAAGCAGCCGAGCTCATTCCAAACCAGGGCGTTCTGATCAATGCCCTACCGCTGCTCGAAGCCCAAGCCAGCTCGGAAATCGAAAACATCGTCACCACGACGGACCGGCTGTTTCAGTTTCAAAGCGCAAATGAGTATGCCGACCCAGCGACACGCGAAGCCCTGCGCTATAGCAGTGCACTGCTGGAAGGGTTTCAGGCATTAAAGCAGCACCCGCTGAACACCCGCACCGCAGAACAAGTATGCACTCGCATCAAGGGCATCGACATGCTAGTGCGGCGGGTTCCCGGAACGGCACTCGCCAACCAGGCAACGGGAGAGGTGATCTACACCCCGCCCGCCGGAGAAGACTTGTTGCGTACCAAATTGGCCAACTGGGAGCGTTACTTGCATGAGGCGCGCGATGTCGACCCGCTCATCCGTATGGCAGCCGGGCATTATCAATTCGAGGCGATTCATCCGTTCACCGATGGCAATGGCCGCACCGGACGCGTACTAAATAGTCTATTTCTGATCCAGGAAGATTTATTGACGCTGCCGATTCTTTACCTCAGCCGCTACATCATCAAGAACAAAACCGAGTATTACCGTCTGCTGCTCGATGTCACGCGCAACCAAGCATGGGAACCGTGGATTATCTTCTTACTGCAAGGCATCGAAGACACAGCACACTGGACCACCGCAAAGATTGCCGCAATCCGTACTTTGTCAGAACTGACAATTACCCATGTGAAGCAGGCGGCACCGAAAATCTACAGCCGCGAACTGGTCGATTTGATCTTCGATCTGCCTTACTGCCGGATTCAGAATCTGGTCGAAAAAAATATCGCTGGACGCCAAGCCGCTTCGCGCTATCTCAAGCAACTCTTAGAGATCGGCGTGTTGCAAGAGCGAACCGCCGGACGTGAAAAGTTGTTCATCCATCCCAAACTGATGCATTTACTGACGCGGGATGATAACACCGTGGTGCCCTATCCATAATGGCGAATGCATGATATGTCCGCACTAAAAAAATTGCTCGATAGCTATCGTCTCGCCGCCGTAACCGAGCGCGAAAAAGGCACTTACTTTGAAGAACTGATCCTGTGCTACCTGCGTAACGAAGCCAGCTACCGCGATCTGTACAGCGATGTTTGGACGTATGGCGAATGGGCAAAGCTGCAAGGTTTGGATAGCCGCGATACTGGCATAGATCTGGTCGCCAAAACCAGCACCGGCGAATATCACGCCATCCAATGCAAGCTCTACGCTGAAGATTACCGTTTGCAAAAAGGCGACATCGACAGCTTTTTTACCGCATCGGGCAAGAAAGCATTCACTCACCGCATCATTGTCAGCACGACCAATCATTGGAGCGAACATGCTGAAGACGCCTTGCGCGATCAGCAGCCGCCCGTCAGCAAGATAGACCTGCACGATCTGGAAAACAGCCAGATTGATTGGAGCCGATACCAGTCCAAAGCAGCGCCGGTGTTGAAAACCAGAAAGCAACTGCGCGACCATCAACGATATGCATTGGATGCCGTTACGCGCGGCTTGGCGGACACAGACCGCGGCAAACTCATTATGGCCTGTGGCACGGGTAAAACTTTCACCAGTCTGAAGATTGCCGAAGCGTTGGCAGGCGCGGGTAAGCGTGTACTGTTCCTGGTTCCCAGCCTGAACCTGCTATCGCAAACCCTGACCGAGTGGACGCAGGAAAGCGATACCCCGCTGCACAGTTTCGCCGTGTGCTCCGACAGCGACGTGGGCAAAAAGCGTAAGAAGGATGACGACACGGTTCAAACTTTCACCCATGAATTGCGCTATCCCGCCACCACCGAACCGGCAAGGCTGGCAACTGAAATGAGCAAGCGCCACGATGCCCAGCACATGAGCGTGGTATTCAGCACTTACCATTCCATTGACGTCATCAGCCGCGCCCAGCACGATTTTAATCTGGCTGATTTCGACCTGATTATCTGCGACGAAGCGCACCGCACCACTGGCGCAACTTTCGATAGCGAGGATGAAAGCGCCTTCGTCAGGGTTCACGATAGTGATTACATCCGCTCTGCCAAGCGGCTCTACATGACCGCCACGCCGCGCATTTATGGTGAAGTGGAGTTGCCCCCTTTGAACGGACACATTATGTTCTGTTTAAAGGAGAAGAAATATGACACAAAACTACAAACCTGC